>NZ_JASJVC010000066.1:0-19128 GCF_035019905.1 Sphingomonas sp. 10B4
CTAAGACGCTCATCAGCCTCGGCATCGGCGAGAACGGCTACTACCGGGGCTGCTCTACGCCCTCGAGCTGTTTCACAATGATGGGCCGTTCACCAAAGGCGACAACTACAAGAAGGAAAACGCGGTGCTGCGCTATTCGCGGGGCACGAAGGAGTCGGGCTTCAACATCACCGGCATGGCTTATAATTCGACGTACAACGCTACCGACCAAATCCCGCTGCGCGCTGTCCTTGCGGGCACGCTCAACCGTTTCAGCTCGATTGATCCGACCGATGGCGGCAAGGTTCACCGCTACAGCCTGTCGGCCGAATGGCACCTACTGACCGAAAACACGGCGACTAAGGTTAACGCCTACGTCATCAACAACCGGCTACGGATCTATTCCGATTTCACCTATTTCCTTGACGATCCGGTCGACGGCGACCAGTTCGCGCAGCCCGACGATCGCACCGATACCACGCTCAACGCGAGCCACTCGTGGCGCGGCAGCCTGTTCGGCCACGACACCGAGAACACCGTCGGGCTGCAGTTCCAGCGCGATGACATCCACAACGGGCTCTACAGCACCAAAGCGCGGCAGTTCCTCTCGCTCACGCGTCAGGACCATATCATCGAGACCAGCCTCGGCGGCTACTATGAGAACACGACGCGCTGGGGCGACAAGTTCCGCACCGTCTTCGGGCTGCGCGAGGACTATTATAATTTCGATGTCACTAGCGCCCAGGCGGCAAACACCGGCAACGTCACCTCGACCCTGCCGAGTGCCAAGCTTAGCCTGATCTTCGGGCCGCGGTCAAAGACTGAGTTCTACGTCAACGTCGGCACCGGGTTCCACAGCAACGACGCGCGCGGCACGACGAACCACGTCGATCCGAAGAGCGGCGATGCCGCCGACCCGGTGCCGGGGCTGGTCCGATCGAAGGGGGCCGAGGTCGGCGTCAGGACGGAGATCATCCCGCACCTGCAGACCACGCTCGCAGTCTATGACCTCGACTTTAACTCCGAGCTGATTTTCCAGGGTGACGCCGGAACGACGACGCCGGGCCGGCCAAGCCGGCGCATCGGTTTCGAGTTCTCCAACTATTACAAGCCGTTCCACTGGCTGACGGTCGACGCCGACATTGCCTATGCCCATGCCCGCTTCCGCGATTCCGATCCGGTCGGTCAGCACATTCCGGGCGCGGTCGAGGGGGTTGCCTCGGTCGCGCTGGCTGTCGACGAACTCGGGCCATATTTCGGTGCGCTGCAGCTTCGTTACTTCGGTCCGCGACCTCTGATCGAGGATAATAGCGTTCGGTCGAAGGCGACGACGACAGTCAACGGCCGCATCGGCTATCACATGACACTAAACCTGAGCGCCGAGTTGGAAGGCTTCAACCTGCTCAACGCCAAGGCTTCGGCGATCGACTATTATTACACTTCGCGTCTCCCCAACGAACCGGCCGAAGGGGTCAACGACATTCACTTTCACCCGATCGAAACACGATCCGTTCGGTTCACGCTGCTGGCGAGTTTCTAGCTTTAATCAATCTTCAGCCGCACGAATCCTATGCCGCCCCAACGGTCCCCGCCATAGGCCGCCGCCAAGTCGTGGCCGACGAAGTTGCGCGCGGCCTGTGCTCCGACGCCCAACTTCAGGTGATTGACGACCTGAAAGTCGCGAATGACGCCAGGGCTGTTCAACGCTAATTACTTTATGAGTTGGATATCGTCATCGGGCGGGGGTTTGCGGATTCCCAAGCGGCAATTTTTCTGAATCAAGGGAGCGGCACTTTGAGGAAGGCCTGCTCCGATGTCGCCGACGCTTTTATCGTTTTTTGCCGAGGTTCCCGATCCGCGTCGTGGCCAGGGCAAGATGTATCCGCTTGCCCCGATCCTGCTTTTCACGGTTTTGGCGATGCTGTCGGGCGCGGTTTCCTATCGGCAGGTTCACGCCTTTATAAAAACGCATCTTGATCGGCTGAACGTGGTTTTTGACCTGTCGCTGCGACGGGCTCCTGCTTATTCGTCGGTCCGGTTCATTCTGCGTGGGCTTGACGGTGCCGCCCTTGAGGTCGCGTTCCGCCGTCACGCGGCGACACTTGGCACTGGCAGGATCGACGCAGATGATGCTGCCACAAAGCCCGTCTGCGTGGCAATCGATGGCAAGACCCTGCGCGGCAGCTTCGACGCCTTCAACGATCGCAAGGCAGCGCATCTGATGAGCGCCTTTGCCCATGATGACCAGATCATCCTTGCGCATTTGGCGATTGACGAGAAAAGCAACGAAATCCCGGCGGTTCAGGATCTGATGACGACACTGGGATTGAGCGGCAAGCTGTTCACAGTGGATGCCATGCATGCCTGTAAATAGGCGTCGAAGCGGGATCCCATCCCTTTGTGGCTCAAGCATCTAAAAGCGCGAAAGAATACGACTTTTGAGGGGGTCCCGATCGGCGCCGATAGGAACCCCCTCTAATCTCCGATCTATTCGCTTTTACAAATATTTAGCCAGATCCTGGCGGGGTCCCTGCTTCGACGCCTGTTCACATCCGCGAAGGTCGCGAACATCCGGTCGGAGCGCGCGTCGAGGCCGGCGATGGCCGCGGCGACCGCGGCATCACGGTCGGCGACGTGGTCGACGCCGAGCCGGACCTGCGCGAGGAGCTCGACCGCGCGCTTGCGGGCCTGCTCCGCGGTGAAGGGCGAGCCGTGCCGTCCGATCGTCAGCGTGCGCTGCGGCGTGTCGCGCCCGGCCATCCGGTAGCGCAGCAGGTAGGTCCGCACGCCGCTCGCAGCGATGCGCACGCCGAAGCCCTTCACCTCGGTGTCCCACAGCATGGCCCGACCGCCCGCCGCGGGCGTCGGCATCGCGTCGACGGTTGACTTGTTGATGCGCGCGGTGGACTTCCCGCGCCGCTTCCTGGTGGTGTCAGGCACGTCGATCTCCCAGTATCCGGGAGGCCGATTGGGTCATCACCGGGCCATCACGCTGGAATTAAGTGTCCCCAACAACGATGAACTACGGTGAGGTATAATCTAATCATTAGAGCGAGTTAATAGCGTCCGAGGATGTCAGATTAAGTATGGTGTTATACGATTATGGACCTGACGATTCTTGGTAAGGCTGAGGTCGTGAGTTCAATCCTCACCGGCAGCACCAGTTTTTAAAGTAAATTCCTACGTTGGGTCTGACAATTTGCCTTCGGGCAAGGCTGCCGCAGCGCCTTCGTCAGTCGGCGGTGCCGCTCGTATGGAATACGCTCACACCGAAAACTCGTTTCAGTGCCGCTACGCCACGGGCGATGACGGGCAGAACAACGCACGACGCCCGCGTTGCGGCGGAGAAGCCGCGTCGATCGGCAACCGCTTCGGTTTTGCCGACTATCGGGGCAACCACCCGTTCCTTTCGACAGCCGACCTCGCCACCGCCGACCGCGCGTCGCTGTTCTTGATAGACTATTCCACCCGACGCCGCCCAAGATAATCGGCCCCGCACCCTAAACCCGTCGGCCTCGTAGCCACCATCACCCGATCGCCGGAAGCTCGGTGCAGCGACGGCCATCGCCGCCGGCGCTGGACGGGGCATCGGTCCTAGAGGTTTCGTTAACTAACAATCCTTAGAAATGGCATGCACAATTCGGGACGACGCGAAAATGCATGCAGCTCTCAGTCTTATGCAAGCATCCCCGGCTAAGCACGCCGTCCCGCGACCTTGGCTCTCGGTCATTCTGCCCGTCTATCGTGGTGAGGAATGGCTGGAACGGACGCTGTCGTCGATCGCCGCCGATTCCGATCCCGGCATCGAGGTTGTGGTCATCGACAGCAGCCCCGATGGCGGATCGATGGCCATCATCCGCCGTTTCGCGGACCGGCTGAACTTCCGGTTCGTCGACCCAGACGGCATCGACGGCTGCTCGCCCAAAACCAATCTCGGTGTCCGCCATGCCAGCGCCCGGCATGTCACCTGGCTATGCCAGGACGATCTGTGGCTGCCAGGCCGGGCCGCGGCAGTGCGGCGCTGGATCAAGGGACGGCCGGACGCGGCGCTGCACCTCGCGCCGACCGCTATCATCGACAAGCACGACAAGGTTCGCGGTATCTGGCGGTGTCCGCTGGCTGACGGCGAAGCGCCGGTCGAGCGGAGCGCGTTGCTCGAAAAGCTGCTCGTCCAGAATTTCGTCGCGGTGGTGAGCCCGGTCATCCGCCGCGACGCCTGGCTCGCTTGCGGCGGCCTCGACCTTGATCTGTGGTACACCGGCGACTGGGATCTGTGGATCAAGCTCGCGCTGCATGGCGAGGTCCTCTATCACGACACCGTCACCGCCGCCTTTCGCATTCACGGGTCGTCCGCCACCACGACCGGCAGCCGCGCGGCGAGCAATTTCAAGGCGCAGCACCGCATCGTCGTCGAGCGCCACATCGCCGCTGTTCCGCAAGGCCGTCGCGCACAGGTACGCCGGCTCGCCAATGCCTCGATCGCCGTCAATTCGGCGCTCGCCGACGCGGCGAACGGCCAGTTGCGCGCGCTCGGGAAAGCGCTGCTGTCGGTGCTTCGGCTCGGGCCCGTCGGGGCCGGACGCTACATTCATCGATCGCGCATCATCGAGCGCGTGCTGCCGCGCTTGCGCGCCAAATCCGCAGGAGTGCTGTGACGATGCCGATCGGGCCCACGGTGCGCCGCATGTTCGGTCGGCACGAACATCTCGTCGCCGCCCTCTATCGATCGGTGTTCATCGATATCGACGCCTATTGTCGTCAAATCGGCGCATGGGTGCCGCAGGCGCGCAGGATTCTCGAAGTGGGATGCGGCGAAGGTGCGGTTACCGAACGGTTGGTACAGCTGTACCCCGACGCGGAGATCATGGCGATCGACGTGACGCCCAATGCCGGACGCTTGTTTCGCGGATGCCGCGAGCGCGTTTCGTTCGAGGAGAAGACCGTCCAGGCGGTCGCGCTGGAGCAGCCCGGACAGTTCGATCTCGTCATCCTGTCCGACGTGATCCATCATGTTCCGACAGCGATCCGCCGCGAACTGCTGGCGGCAGTGCGGCGGACTGTTGCGCCCGACGGAGCGCTTGTATTCAAGGATTGGGAGCGGACGCCTACCCCGATCCACTGGCTTTGCCACGCCGGAGATCGATGGCTGACGGGCGACCATGTCCACTATCTCTCCAAGCCCGATTCCGAAGCCGTCGGTCGTGCACCGATCGTGGCGGAGGCGCATGTGCGGCCCTGGCATGGCAATTTTGCGATATGAGCACGCGTGTGATCAGGCAGCTGATCCAGTTACAATCGTCGCGCTATTTGGCAGTCGGAGTTTTTTGCGCACTGTTGCACAATATTACTGTGATCTGCGGCACGCAGTTCGGGGTAGCCTACCCTGTCGCGCTCATCGTCTCCTTCTGCACTACGACACCGGTCGGCTATTTTCTCCATAGTGTGTTCACCTTCGATAAGGCGCCTTGTTGGAACCGGCTGCAGCGCTTTCTCGTCACCTCGATCATGGGATTTCTGGGCTCGACGCTGCTGATGGTGCTGCTCTGCACGGGGCTGCGCGTGCCGGTGATCGTGGCGACGCCGGTCACCACGGTTCTATTATTCCTGTGGAATTTCACGTCGGCACGCTGGGCGATCCTCCAGGGGCGCTAGCCGATGGGCGGTCGGGGTGTAGCATCACAGGGCATCGTCCTGTATCGAAACGCCAAATCGGGCGGGGAGTTTGATATGAAGGCTGTGATCCTCGCCGGCGGTCTGGGGACGCGCATCTCGGAAGAAACCCATCTCCGCCCAAAACCGATGGTGGAGATCGGCGGCAAGCCGATCCTGTGGCACATCATGAAGATCTATTCCGCTCACGGAATCAACGACTTCGTGATCTGCTGCGGCTATAAGGGCTATATCATCAAGGAATATTTCCTGAACTACATGTCGCATGTCTCCGATCTCACGATCGACCTGGCACGCAACGAAACCACCTACTCCAACCGCCGCGCCGAGCCCTGGCGGATAACCCTGGTCGATACCGGCGAAGCGACGATGACCGGCGGGCGATTGCGCCGCGTCGCAGACCATGTCCGCGACGAGGCGGCGTTCTGCTTCACCTATGGCGATGGTGTCGCCGACATCGACATCACCGCCTCGATCGCGTTTCACAAGGCGCATGGCAAGGCGGCGACGATCACGGCGGTAAAGCCGGCGGGCCGATACGGCGCGCTCGAGACGACCGGCGATCAGGTCATGGGCTTTGCGGAAAAACCGCGCGGCGACGGGGGCATGATCAACGGCGGCTTCTTCGTGCTCAACCCCAGCGTCATCTCGGAAATCGCGGACGATGCGACGACCTGGGAGGCCGCCCCGCTCGAGACGCTCGCCGCCAAGGGCGAGTTGATGGCCTATGCGCACGATGGCTTCTGGCAACCGATGGATACGATGCGCGAAAAGCAGCAGCTGGAAGAGATGTGGGCGACCGGCCGAGCACCGTGGCGGACATGGTGATGCTGGCTGACCCGTCCTTCTGGCGCGGGCGTCGGGTTCTGCTGACCGGCCACACCGGCTTCAAGGGGGGCTGGCTCGCGATCCGGCTCGCCCAGCTTGGTGCCGAGGTGACGGGGCTTGCGCTGGCTCCCTCGACGACGCCCGACCTGTTCTCGCTGGCCCGCATCGCGGATGGCCTTACGCATCGCGAATGCGACGTCCGTGATCGCGCCGGCGTTGCCGACTTGGTGCGCGCCGCGCGCCCCGAAATCGTCCTGCATCTGGCCGCCCAGCCGCTGGTGCGCGCAAGCTACGCCGATCCGCTCGCGACCTTCGCGACGAATGTGATGGGCACCGCCCATCTCCTCGACGCTTGCCGCGACAGCGCCGGCCTGCGGGTGATCGTCGTCGTCACCACCGACAAGGTGTACCGCAATCTCGAGCATCCCTATCCCTATCGCGAGAGCGACGCGTTGGGCGGGCACGACCCCTATAGCGCGAGCAAGGCGTCGGCCGAGATCGTCACCGCAAGCTATCGCGACAGCTATCTGGCGGGCGCCGGCATCGCCGTCGCAACCGCACGCGCGGGCAATGTCATCGGCGGCGGGGACTGGTCGGACGATCGACTGCTGCCCGATGCGGTGCGGCATTGGCAGGCAGGCGCCGTGCTGGACGTACGCCGCCCCGACGCGGTTCGTCCGTGGCAGCACGTCCTCGAGGCCGTCCATGCCTATCTCCAACTGGCAGAGGCGTTGTGGCAGCAACCCGCATTGGCCGGCGCCTATAATTTCGGACCGGAGACCGGTGACGCCGCGTCGGTGCGGACGGTGGTTGATCTCGCCCGCGCGGCCTATGGGCGCGGCGAAGCGCGCTTCGGTGCGGTCGAGCCGGGACCGCACGAAGCCGGCTGGCTGAGTCTGGAGATCGCCCGAGCACGCGCCGCGCTGGGCATCGCGCCGCGCTGGACATTGGAGGAGGCGGTACGTCGCTCGATGGTCTGGTACCGCGATCTTCACGACGGCGCCGACGCCCGTGCGCTGTGCGAAGCGGACGTTGCCGCATTCTGGGCCGCGCGATGAGCCGTTTTACCGTCACCGAGCTGATGCCTGGCGGGCCGCGCCTGGTCGTCCGTCATCCGGTGGGGGATCCGCGCGGCGCCTTCACACGCCTGTTCTGCGACGATGATCTGCTCGCGGCCGGCTGGAGCGGGCCGATGCGCCAGGCGAACCACAGCCGGACCGAGCAGGCCGGCACGGTTCGCGGCATGCATTTCCAACGCGCGCCGCATGCGGAGACCAAGCTGGTGCTGTGTCTAAACGGCACCGTCTGGGACGTGGCGACCGACATTCGCCCCGAGTCTCCCACCTTTCTCACCTCGGTCTCGGCCGAATTATCGGCGGACAACAATACCGCGATGCTGCTTCCGCCGGGCTTTGCGCACGGCTTCCAAACGCTGACCGACACGGTCGATCTGCTCTATTTCCATTCGGCGAGCCATGTCCCCGAAGCCGAAGACGGCCTCAATCCGCTCGACCGACGCCTTGCGATACCGTGGCCGCGGGAAATCACGATCCTGTCTGAGCGCGATCGCTCGCGGCCGATGCTGACAGACGATTTTCGGGACGTAATGCTGTGAAATGTCGCCACTGCGCCGCGCCTTTGCACGCGCCCTTTCTTGATCTCGGCAGTGCGCCGCCATCGAATGCCTATCTTGCCGCGGATCGGCTCGACGCGCCCGAGACCTGGTTCCCGCTGCGTCTGCTGGTGTGCCATGCCTGTTGGTTGGTCCAGACCGTCGATTTCACCAGCCGCGACGCCTTGTTCACCGCCGACTACGCCTATTTCAGCTCCTTCTCGCAAAGCTGGCTCGACCACTCCAAGCGGTATGTGGCGGACATGACCGGACGGTTCGGCCTCGATGCGGCGTCGTGCGTGGTCGAGGTCGCCGCCAATGACGGCTATCTCCTGCAATATGTCCGCGACGCCGGCATCCCCACCTACGGCATCGAGCCGACCGCCAGCACGGCGGCCGCCGCGCGTGCGCGGGGCATCGAGATTGTCGAGGCCTTCTTCGGCGTTACGCTCGGCGAGACACTGGCCGCCGACGGGCGTGATGCCGACCTAATCATCGCCAATAACGTGCTGGCGCATGTGCCCGATATCAACGATTTCGTCGGCGGTTTCGCGCGGTTGCTCAAGCCGACCGGCGTTGCCACCTTCGAATTCCCGCATTTGCTCGAAATGGTTTCACGCAACCAGTTCGATACGGCGTATCACGAGCATTATTCCTATCTCTCGCTGACGGCAGTCACGCGGATTTTTGCCGCGAACGGCCTTTCGGTGTTCGACGTCGCGCGCCTTCCGACGCATGGCGGCAGCCTTCGCGTCTTTGCTCAGAAGGCGGGCGGGCCTCATGCCGTCACCCCGGCGGTGACGGCACTGCTCCAGACCGAGCAGGATGCCGGCATCACGACGCCCGCTTTTTACGCGACGTTCCAACGCTCCGCGGAAACGGTGAAGGACGATTTGCTCTCGTTCCTGCTGGCGGCGCGGCGCGACGGATTGAAGGTGGGCGCCTATGGCGCTGCCGCCAAGGGGAACACCTTGCTCAACTTCGCAGGCATCCGCCGCGACCTTCTTCCCTATGTGGTCGATCTCAATCCAGCGAAGGCGGGATCGTACATGCCCGGCAGCCGGATTCCGATCGTCGCCGAGGATCGACTGCGGGCCGACCGGCCCGACCGCATCTTGATCCTGCCGTGGAACCTGCGCGACGAGGTCGTTGCGCAACTCGCCTATGCGCGGGAATGGGATGCCCGCTTCGTGGTGGCGGTGCCCAGTCTCCAGCTGATCTGATGCGGGTCCTTCTCACCGGCGCCAGTGGCTTCATCGGCCGCGCGGTGGTGCCGATGTTGCTGGAGGCGGGTGTCGAGGTCCACGCGCTGGGCCGATCGCCGGTCGATCATGCCGGTGTCATCGATCATCCGGCCGATCTGTTGGCCGGTGTCGATCGCAGCGTGATAGAGGCAATCGGCGCGACCCACCTGCTCCATCTCGCCTGGGAGGCGAGGCCCGGCTTCTGGGCGGCCGCCGAGAATCTCGATTGGGTGGCGGCATCGATCGGCCTCGTCCGCGCCTTTGTCGCGGGCGGCGGCCGGCGCGCGGTCGTTGCGGGCAGCTGCGCGGAATATGACTGGACGGGGTCGGGCCGGCTCGAAGAAGCCACATCGCCGATACAGCCAGCGACCCTCTACGGCACGGCGAAAGCGAGCCTCCACGCGGTCCTTGCAAAGGCGGCCCCCGGGCTTGGTCTTTCGCTCGCTTGGGCGCGGATCTTCTTTCCCTATGGCCCCGGCGAGCGACCCGAACGATTGCTCGGCTCCCTGCTCGAAGCGGCGCACAGCGGCGACGTCGCCAAGGTATCCGAGGGTTCGCAGCGACGCGATTTCATCCACGTCGAGGATGTTGCGGCCGCGCTGGTGGCGATCCTCGCCGCACCGGTCGAGGGCGTAGTCAACGTCGCGAGCGGGAAGGCCGCGACCGTCCGACGCTTCGTCGAGATCGCGACGCAGGCAGCCGGATCGGCCGATCGCGTCGCCTATGGGGCGATCCCGACTCGTCCGGATGATCCGCCACTGATCGAAGGCGCGATCGACCGCTTGCTCGCCGAGACCGCGTATCGCCCCCGTTTCACGCTGGAGACGGGTTTGGCCGACGCCGTTGCCCGCTTTGGCGTCTCGACGCCGACCTCTGACTAACGCGCCGGCTTCCGCCGTCAGCGGAGGTCTATCGCCGCACTCCGGATCGTCATGCTGCGATTCGGTCGATCGGGACGGCGCTTGCGACAAGCGCGTCTTGGCGCGCCGTTGCGACGAAGCGCGCTTCGTGCCCGGCGATGATCGCCAGCAGGAAGCCGCCGATGATCGTCTGCAGCCCGGTCGCGCCCAGTACGCACGCGAGGATCAGCGGCAGCGGTGTGGACAGCGCGGCAAAGTCTCCGTTCGACCACTCCCACGCGACCGCGCCGAGCCCGCACCCCGATACGAGCAGCAGCGCAGCACCGGTAATCAGCATCGTCTCCAATGTCAGCAGCCGGGCATAGCGGCGCACGATCTTCGGCATGCGCCGATACCCCTCGTTGACGCTGTGAAGATGCGTCGCGGCGGCCATGACGGCCGAAAGATGCCCGATGCAGAACAGGAATCCGGCAACGAGCGACCAGCTCGTGCCGAACGCACCCGTCCCGGGGAGAAGTCCCAGCATATGCGCGAGCGCTATGGCGAGGATGACTGTCGCGACGCCCATCGCCGCGAGCGCCGGAATACCGAACAGCCATGTCGGGCTGAGCATCAGCAAATAGCGCAGATGCCGCCACCCGTCGCGCCACGGGCGCAGATGCGGCGCACGGTCACGCAGATCGACCGACAGGGTCGCCGGCGTCTGTTCGATACGGATTTGCTTCAGGCTGGCTTTGACGACCATTTCGCTGGCGAATTCCATGCCCGCCCCGGTCAGGCCCAGCGCAACGAACACATCGCGGCGAATGGCGCGCAGCCCGCAATGCGCATCCTCGATGCCCGAGCGGAACAGCAGGTTGAGCACGCCGGTGAGCAGCGGGTTGCCGATATAGCGGTTCTTCCAGGGCATCGCGCCCGGTGCGATGCCGCCGGCGAAGCGCGATCCCATGCACAGGTCGGCGCCCGCCAGGAGACGCGCGATCATCGCGACGCCATCGGTAAAATCATAGCTGCCGTCGGCATCACCGATGAGGAGATAGTCGCCGAAGGCGGCGTGCCCGCCGCCAATGATCGCCGCACCGTAGCCGCGCTCCGCAATCGCCACGACGCGCGCACCGCACGCGGCCGCGATCGCCTGGCTGCCATCGGTCGAGCCGTTGTCGGCGATGAGGATCTCGCCGCTGATCCCGAACTCGCGCTCGATCGTGTTCAACGCATCGCGCGCATTGGCGATGCAGTGCGGCAAGCTGATCGCTTCGTTGAGGCACGGCATCACGATCGAGATCGCAAGCGGCATGGCGGCTGGCGGGAGCGTCTTGTCGAACCGTTGAACGAACATGCATGGCCTCCGCTGCGCTCATCTCGGGCTAGCGGACAATGGTTAATCAACCGCTACCGCATGGTCGGACGGCCGGCCCCAATCGACGTCGCCGCTATTGCTTCTCCCGACATTTGACTAACCCAACGCTGCTCGGACAGGGTGAACGCGTCGTTTGGCTTTCCCTGGTCGATCGGCCACGCCACCGTGTCAGGAACTTCGATGCAGACTATGATCGGTGCGCCCAAGCGACAGCCAAAACCGCTTGGATCGCTGGACCTCGCTGCGCTCATGCTGCTTCCGCTGGTCGCGCGTGCGGCGACGACGACCGGCAATCTTTTCACACTGTACCAAGTCCAGACGCAGGACATCGCCATCCTGCTCGCGCTGCCAGTCCTGCTTTTCATCCTCCAGCGTTTCGCCCCCGCATGGCGCCTGCCGGATCGAGCACCGAGCGCGCGGGTCGTTCTGATCGCCAGCGTCGTCATCGCACTGTTGCTGGGCTGGGGCGCCTACGCACTGCTCTTTGATTTTCCGATCTCGGGCGACGAGCGCATGGTCGTTTTTGACATGCAGGTCTATGACAAGGGGCGGCTCGCAGCTCCCTTAGCCCCGCAGTGGCGACCTTTTGCGGGTGCGCTGGTGCCCGCATTCCTCCTGAACGCGGAATCGCCGACCGCAATGGTGTCCGGCTATTTGCCGGTCAACGCGCTGTTGCGTCTGGCCTTTTCCAAGATCGCCGACCCGGTGTTCTACAACCCCGCATTGGTGGTGTTCGGCGCGGTGGCGCTGCTCGATCTCGCCAAGCGCCTGTTCGGCGCAGATAACCGAGCGATCTGGGTCACGCTGATCGTCTATTTCACCTCGAGCCAGATGCTCGTCAACGCGATGACCACCTATGCGATGACGGGCCACATGGCGTTGAACCTGATCTGGCTGGCCGCGTTTCTGCGCGGCGGTCGTTGGGGGCATGCCGGCGCGATCGCGATCGGGTTTCTCGCGACCGGGCTGCACCAACTGGTGTTCCACCTGTTCTTTGTCGCGCCGTTCATTATCTGGCACCTCCGGCTGGGCAGATGGCGGCTGTTGCTGCTGTACTGCGCTGCCTATTGCGCGATTGCCGCGTGGTGGATCGGGTTTCCGTTGATTGCGGCGTTGCAAACTGGCGCATCCGCGCATCCGGACCCGAGTGGCAGCCGGTTCCTCGACAAGGTCATACCGCTGCTCCTGGTTCGCGATCCGCTGACGTTGTCATGGATGATGCTGAACATGCTGCGCTTCGTCGCCTGGCAGAACCTGGCGCTGCTCCCGCTCATCGTGGCGGCGGTGCCCGTCGCCCGACGAGGCGGAGTGGCCGCGCCGATGCTTCTCGGGATCGCGATCTGGCTGTTGTTCGTAGGGTTCACCCTGCCGTACCAGGGGCACGGCTGGGGATATCGCTATCTGCACCCCTATCTCGGCAGCTTCGCGCTGCTCGCGGGGCTGGGCTATCAGCAGCTGGCGTTGAAAGCGCCGCAGCGAACCGACGGTATGGTCATCCTATTGAGCGTGCTGACGCTGGTGCCGGCGATGCCGATCCTCATGCTCCATGCGCGGTGGTTCGCGGAGCCGCAAGTGCGGCTCGATCGCTTCATCGCGACGAAGCAAAGCGACTTTGTGGTGATCAATACAGATCCGCCAAGATCAACCAGCGACGGGCGCTGGGCGATAAGCGCGGTGGATCAAGTCGGGACGGACCCGGATCTCACCAACCGCCCGTTGCGCTTCGCCAGCCATGCCCTGAACCGCGAAATGGAGGTCGCGCTGTGCCGCCGTGGTACGGTCAGTGTGGTCGACTGGCCCGAAATGCACAAACTCGGCTTCGGCCTCAACGTTATCGGTAGCGCGCGGAGATTTGATGCACTGCAAAATCTCTTTCGAGCCGAGGGGTGCCTGAAACCGTAACTTCGACCGGCCGCGCGAAGATCGGTAGCCCACGCCCATAGCGGACGCTTTCAAGAGGAAACTTCAGCGGTAATCTGCCTTGAAGGTCCGACAGGGGTTCTCGACGTTGCTGTCCGCGCAAGTGCGATCAGCGGATGAGCTGCAACGCTTCGCGATCGGCGGTCGCCGCAGCCAATTCGGCGCGAGCAGACGCGATCCGCGCCTGCGCGTCGACCAGGCGCACGCGCGCGTCGGTCGCGGTTTCCTCGCGCTGGTTGACCAGGAAGAAATCGGCCGATCCAAGCTCGAACCGACGGCGCTCGGCCGTCGCCAGGCGTTCGGCTAGCTGACGCTCCTCGTCGGCAATCGCGGCCAGCCGCTCGGCGGCACCGACCGCGATGACGATCCCCTGAACCTCGACGGTAATCTGGTCGCGGAGAAAGCGACTGCGCTGGCCGAGCGCCTCGATCTCGGCGCGGGCTTCGGCAACGCGGCCCTTGGCGGCGCGGTTCTGCAGCGGCACGCTGAACCGGAAACCGACGGCAGCCTCAAGCGGCGTCCTGTTCGGGCCGCCCAGACCGACCGACCCGACATCCTTGCCGACTTCGCCGCGCAGGTCGAGGCGAGGCGACAGGTCGTTTTCCGCCAGGGCCAGCCGCGACGTCGCCTGGTCGATCCGCGCGAGCACCGCGCGGTAGTCGGGCCTCTCGACCGGTCCCGCTTGGGTCGTGGCAATAGAAAGCGCGGCCAGCGCGCCGGCATCCTCCGGCAGGCGATCCTCCGAAACCGTCACAGGCGCCCCCGCTTCGTCGCGCAGATAGAGCGACAGCGCATTGGCCGCGCCCGCAACGTCCTGTTCCGCACGAACCGCTAGCGCTCGTCGCCGCACGAGATTCTGATCGTTCTCGACGAGCAGGATGTCGGGGCGCGCGCCGAGCGTCACCAGCCGGCCGATAGCGCTGCGGCGCCGCTCCGCGAGGTGCAGCAGGTCGCGATAGGCGCGCATGCGCCAGCCGGCCGCGACCCAGGCTTGATAGGCGTCGACTGCGCGGCGCTGCACGCCGATCGCAACCATCTCCGCCTCGAACCGCGCGACGTCGATATCGGTGCCGGCGATGCTCCGCCGGGTGCGGCGCTCGTCGATCACGCGGTCGCGCAGCAGCGCAAACAGCGCGCCGACCTTTGCCTCGCCAAGCCGGTTGGTATAGGCCTGGTCCTCATACACGGGAAAAGTGCCGCGCGACGCGCGATAGCCGCCATAGACATAACCGCCATTGCCGGTGAGCGGTCGGGTCGCGCGCGCTTCAACGACGGTGCCGTCATAATAGCCCGCGACGCGCGACCGCGCATCCAGGTCGAACACGGTATCGAACGCGCCCTCGGCGGAGAGCGCGCGCCCATCCGCCTGACGCACCCGTGCCAGCGCCTCTACGATCTGCGGCGCGGACCGCGCGGAAGAGCGCAGCACCTCGTCGAGCGTCAGTGGCGCGACCTGCGCCGATGCGACGCCGGGACACAGCATGAGGAGCAGCGGGACGATGCGCAGCAGGGCGATGACACGCGTCACTTCTTTGCCTCCGCGTCCTTGCCGGTTTCGTCGACGCTGGGCTTTGCGGGCGGCTTGGGTTGCGCCTTGCCGGACGCCGCGCCGCGCTGGCCGAATTCCAGCGGAAAGTCGTTGAGCTGTCGCCACACTTCGTAGCCGACGAGGACGGTTTCGCCCTGCACCCAACCGCGCACTTTTCCGCCTGGGCGAACGAAGGTGCCGGTTGGCCAAGCCGGTTTGCCGGGTCGCGGTTCGACAAGGATGCGGAAGGCGCCGTCGGGGGCGGCATTGGGATCGATCATGCGAACGCGCCCGTCGAACATGCCTTGCGCGACCGATGGCCAGCCACTGAACTGGATTGCGGGCCAACCCTCGAACTCGAGCCGCACCGGACGACCGGGGCGGATCAGCGGCATGTCGCGACCATCGACGTACAGCTCGACCGCGCGCTCGACGCGCTCGGGCGCGATCACCGCCAGCACCGTGCCGGGCGATACCAGCGCGCTGCCGCTCGCGGCGTTGAGCTGCTGGACGCGGCCGTCGCGCGGGGCGCGGACGAGTTGCGCCGACTGCCGCCTGAGCTGGATATCGATCCGGTTGAGTTTGGCGCGCGCTTCGGCGAGCTTGGCGCCGGCGTCGGCGACCTTGATCTGCGTCTGCTCGTAATCGCGGCGGGCGGCGAGCCCCTCGGCGAGCAACTGCCCGGTGCGCGCAACATCGATTCCGGCGACCGCGCGGCTTTGCTGGATCGCGGCGATCTCCGCCTGCACCTGCGCGCGTTCGGCCCCCAGGCGCGCGAGCAGGTCTGGGTCGAGATCGACGACGCGTGCGATCGGATCCCCGCGCGCGACGTGCTGGCCGTCCTGGACGTACCAGCGCTCGACCTTGCCCGGAACCAGCGCGGTCACCGGTTGCTGCCGGTCGCCGGGATCGAGCGCGACGACCTGCCCCGTGCCGTTGGCGGTCTGCACCCAGGGGACCAGCGCCATGATCGCCGCGGCGATCGCGATGCCCAGCATGAGCATCCACGCCACGGCCGACGCCACCCGCGGCGCGCGCATTGCGGCAAGCGTCTGGAAATGCGCGAGGCGATCGGGCTTATACGGCATTGCCGGCTCCGTGCTGGGTAGCGGCGACCAGCGCTGCACAACTGTCGAAGCGTCGCTGCCGATCGGGTTCGAGATGGAACCAGCCGTCGAGCGCGATATCCTCGGGCCGCCCCGTGCACAGCAAGACCGTCGTACCGGCCGCCTTGAGCTGGCGCAGCACCTCGGCCAGGCGGCTCGTCGGGATCAGATCGTAGAGCTGCGCCAGCATCAGGACGTGCGGGCGCACCAGCAGCGCATTGGCGAGCTTCAGCGCCATGACCTCACCGATCGACAGCGGATAGCCCGATGCCGCCAGCGGTGTATCGAGCCCGTGCGGTAACCCGGCGATGCGGTCGCGTAAGCCGACCGTCTCCAGCGCGTCGAGCATGACGGTGGATGTCGACGCAGCCGCAGCGAGCGTCAGATACTCGCGGATCGTGACCTCGACGATGCTCGGCCGGTCGAGCACCATGACCTCGGATCGCAGCCGATACATGTCGAACGTCGCCATGTCGGCGCGACCGACAGTGACCAGGCCGCGCTCGGGAATCACATGGCGCTTGAGAACCATTGCCAACAACCGTTCGGCACCCCCGTCGGCGCGCGTAACGAGCTGTTCACCCGCCGCGAGCTCGAAATCGAAGCGCGCGCCGTCGATCACGACGCGGTCGAGCCGCACCGCACCGTCGCCGGGCGACTGCCCCACCGCGACGACCGCGCTCTCCTGCGGTATCGCGTAGAGCAGCGACAATTCCTCCGCGCTCGCCACCAAATCGTAGAGCGTGTCGAGATACCAGCCGAGCTGCGACACGCCGTAGAACACGCCGCCCAGGATCAGCTCCGCCGCAACCAGCTGTCCGATCGACAACTCTCCGCTCAAAATGAGAGTGCCCCCCAGCGCCAGCAGCGCCGCGCTGGCAAAGGCATAGAGGAGCAGGAAGGCGACCGTCTGTGTGAAGCTGTAACGGAAATAGCGCCGATGGCGATCGACATAGGTGGCGGTGACGGCTTCCGACCGGTCCATCGCGAAATCGAAATGGCGGCTCGACTTGTAGAAGCCGTTCGACCCGCCGACGCTTTCGAGCCAGCGCGCGGCGTCGTGCTTGGCGTGGCTCAGCGCGACCGCCGAACGGATCGAGCCGCGCGACCAGATCAGCCAGATCGCTAGAATGATGAGCAGGAGGATCGCGTTGAAGGCGAGGAAGAAGGGATGGTAGAAGCTGGTGACGATGAGGCCCACCGCCGATTGCAGGATGATCGTGAACGCACCGATGACCAGGCTCGGCACCGCTTTCTGCACGATGACGAGGTCGAAATAGCGATTGAACAGGTCGCCGCGATTCTGGTCGGCGAAGAACGGGTTCTGGGCATGGACCGCGCGGACGGTGATCTCGGCGACGATGCGCGCGAACAGCCGACGCTCGAACAGCGCCATCATCCAGAAGCGCATGGCGCTGAGCCCCGCGACCACCAGCAGCAGCCCGAGCAACAGCCCCGCCAGCGTCCATAACGGTGCTGGCATCGCGGTGTAGGCGACGCTGTTGATCAGCAGCTGCACCGAGATCGGCGTGGCGAGCGACAACAGGCTGATCGCGACGCCGTAGACCATCGTCAGACGGACGTACGCCATGTCGGGCCCGACGATCTCTGCCAGCCACCCGAGCGCTGAACGCCATCCGATGTGTTCGCCCGCCATGTGCCCCTCGCGTATGATCGAAGCCGAGTATCTCCCATTCGCGGCATTAGGACAATGCAGCATGGCTTATGATATCAATAGGAATATCCTATGCGAAAACAGCCCGTAGCAAGCCGGCGATCAAGCCATAGGCCGGTGCGCGGCCCGCACCGTGTCGCCACAGCAGTCCGATATCTCTGTAGTAGCGGCTCCCCTTTATCGGCCGCACGACGACGTCGTCGCCTTCGCGAACTTCCTGCCGGACGTAGAGTTCGGGTAGCAAGGCGAGCCCCATGCCCATGCCCGCCATCTGGCGGATCGCATCGAGGCTGGTCCCTTCGTAGTCCCGTAATACATTGGCGCCCACATCGATCGCGATCGCCGCGACCTGTTCGGCCAGCCGATATTCGGGTTGCAGCGTCAACAGGCTGGTGCCGCGTAAATCGGATGGTGCGATGATCGTCTTTGCCACGAGGGGATGATCGGACGCCATCGCGACGTACAAAGGTTCGCGAAAGAGGCGCTCGCTGTGGAACGCGCCGCCCGTCACAGGCAGTTGCGCCAGGATCAAATCGTGGACGCCAGTGGTAAGTCCGGTCGCGAGTGCGGTCGGCAGGCCTTCGCGGACATGGACACGGAGCGTGGGATGCTCGCGGTGCAGCCGCGCGACCAGCGCCGGCATAAGATACGCGCCGAGCGTCGGCGACACACCGAGCCGGATCGTGCCGATCAAGGGATCGGCCGAACTTGCCCTGAAATCTTCGAGGTCGACAACGTCGAGCAGGATGCGCCGTGCCCGGTCGAGCAAGTCGCGTCCCAGCGGGGTAAGGATTGCGGGACCTCCCCGCTCGAACAACGCTGCGCCGATGATGGTTTCGAGCGCCCGGATCTGTTGCGAGAGCGATGGCTGGGAAACGCCCATCCGCCCGGCCGCCCGCGTGAAGCTGCCCGCTTCGGCCAGCGCGACGAAATAGCTGAGGTGACGAATCGTGGTTTTGGGGAACGGCATGGTCCACGCTATCGCGTTAGGCCGTCTGCGCGCACCCCTTGATCGCGGAACCGCGCAGAAGCGCGCCGGTCGGGGAATGCCGGTTGCAGGATTAGGTCGCCGTGGCCGACACGCTTTACGACGAGTTGGTCCACGGCGAAGCGGCGGAGATACAGGTAACGTTTATCGAGGGCGTGGCTGTACATCCGGACGGTGCACACGGCCCGTAAGCGGACGTTGTCGCGAAGGTGTCGAATTTGATGGCGTTTGCCACAAACGACAACGCCACCCGTGAGGGCGGCGATGGTCGTTTTATAGCGGTGGTTGCGGGGACAGGATTTGAACCTGTGACCTTCAGGTTATGAGCCTGACGAGCTACCGGGCTGCTCCACCCCGC
>NZ_JASJVC010000067.1:0-18961 GCF_035019905.1 Sphingomonas sp. 10B4
GCCCCTCGAGTTCCTCACGTTTCATAAACAGGATGAATCACGGACTGCCCCGAGTCAAAGGAACTGCAGGCGGGGCGATATTCCAGCCCATTGGCGATAGCGATGACGATTTGGACGCATTTCAGGATATTGTGGGGCAGATCGAGGACAATGAGGGTGATGGCTACGATGTGTTTCTCACCCATCCTGTCAGTACGCGTGGACGCAACCTAATCGACCGCATTGTTATCACGATCGACTAAGCGCGGTGAGCGCAGCAAGCGGCAGGGCCTACCCAAAACGTTGGTGCTTTCTGGGATCAATGGCGCCCATTATGACCCCAGGAGCGCTGCCTGAGCGGCACGCAGCGACAACAATTTGGCGGGGTCAGTCGGCGCAAGGCAGCCCCAGCGAAACGCCGATCGGTCGGCTGCGCCTTCTGCCCAGATACGCTCAGCTACATGGAACAGCTCCTGAACGGTCGGCGGTCGGTCGCTTGCCATGCAGTCGATCACGGCATCATCGAACAGAGGATTTATCGAGCGCATCGTCGGTTCTCCTGATCGCTTGATAGGCAACAACCGTGACGGCGTTATGGCAGGGCATCGGAGTTGAGCGTGTTTGCGGCACGTTCGCTCGTGCGATCCTTGTAGAAGAACACTTCTGCCCGATCGCCCTTGTGTGCTCCGGCAACCGCACCCGCATCGACCCAGCCTTCGACGGGCAGAAAAGCGAGCATGGTGTGATTGTCTTCCTGAGTGGAGACGAACACACGGTCTGAGCCGATCGTGGCCTCAACTGCTTGTAGGAGCGTGCTACCGATGCCGCGGCGCTGGTGCGAGGGGGCGACGCCTAAGTACGTAATGTAATCGTGTCCGACGAAGCCCCGGGGCACCCAGGCCGCGTAGCCGACGACCTCGCCATCGATCTCTGCCACCAGCATGTGGTTATCGACGATCTCGAGGAGACGGCTGCCCGCGAAGATATCGAACGTGTTGATCGCGGGCAGATCGGTTAGCAGGGCAGGGCGGATCACGGCAATTGTTCCTCTGCATCGAACGCGCGTTTGCCGCGCCGCTTCCATAGCGCCAATACGTCACTGGCATCATCGCCGCGCACGCGTCCAGCAAGATCGAGCAGCGCACCGTAGAGGGTAGCGCGATCGTCGTCAGTCAGTTCAACCAAGCCGGCTTTTTGGACGAGGCCGCCGAGTTCGATCAGGCGACGTGTTCGTTCGCGGCGTTGCACGATCCAGTCCGCGCTATTCGTTCGCCGTTTCGCCGCATCCGCCCGGAGTGTTGCCGCCCGGTTCAGTTTGAACGCCCGATCCGTTGACCGCAGTGTCGCTGCCACCTTTGCGCCCGCGTCGCTGAAAGAAAGCAGCGCCCTTCAATCGCCACGCCTCCTTCGCGCTCGCATCCTTTGATCCGATTGCGTCAAGTAGTACACCGGCAATGGTTTCTGCATCGAGCGCATCGGCACCTGTTGCTGCGACGAGCTGACCTAGCTGTTCGACCCGCTTTGCCTTGAGCGATCGGGCCTTGTCGTTTAGCGCCTTCAACTCGGCGTCGTAATCGCGCACCTTTCGCATTGCTCTCGCCTTCTGTGTCCCGATCGGCATTATCCTACCACATCGGATAAACGAGTAAAGCCTGGCGCGAGTGCTAATCGCATTCAGTCAATCACGAGGAGCGAAGCAGATTGTGAGTGCGCGCTTATAGATCGTTGCCGATCTGCGCTAAGAAGGGTAGAAGCACGCTCGTCATGGCGATCTATCATTTCTCCGCAAAAGTGATCGGCCGTTCATCCGGCTCCAGCGCTGTTGCGGCAGCCGCATACCGCTCGGCATCTGAGCTGTTCGACGAACGGCTTGAGCGACATCACGATTTCTCGAATAAGACCGGCGTCACGCACTCGGAAGTCATGTTACCGGAAGCTGCGCCGAAGCATCTGGCAGACCGCATAACGCTCTGGAATGCGGTGGAAGCTGGCGAGAAGCGCAAAGACGCCCAGCTAGCCCGTGAGATCGAGTTCTCGATTCCCCGCGAGATGACCCGCGATCAGGGCGTTTCGCTGGCGTGCGATTTCGTTAAACGCGAATTCGTCGATCGCGGGATGATTGCGGACCTCAACGTGCATTGGGACAAAGCGGAAGACGGCAGTCCGAAACCGCACGCACATGTCATGTTGACTATGCGCGAGATAGGCCCGGAAGGGTTCGGCAAAAAGGTCGTGCCGTGGAACGACCGCGCACTGTTGCAGCACTGGCGGGAAGCGTGGGGTGCGCACGTCAATGAACGACTGACGGAGCTGGGGATCGATGCGCGGATCGATCATCGCTCCTATGCCGAACAGGGCATCGCGCTGGAGCCGCAGCACAAGATCGGGCCGGCTGCGTCCCGTCGGCCCGAGCAGGGACTGGGGGCCGAGCGGATCGCGGATCACGTTCGCATTGCGCGCGAGAACGGCGAGAAGATTATCGCCGATCCGAATGTTGCGCTGGACGCGATTACGCGGATGCAGGCGACGTTCACCAATCGTGACTTGGCAATGTTCGCGTTCCGGCACTCGGACGGCAAGGAGCAGTATGACCGGGTAATGGCGGCGACGAAGGCGTCGCCAGAGCTGGTGGCGCTGGGCAAGGACGGACGCGGCGACGAGCGGTTCACGAGCCGTGATATGATCGCGATCGAGGCGCGGCTGGAGCGATCGGCCGACCGGCTCGCCGGGAGGGCAGGACATGGTCTCCTGGCGACGCCATGGGGAAAGGGGGGCGTCGCCAGGAGTGACGGCCTGGTGCTTGGGGGCGACCAACAGGCTGCCCTCCACCATATAGGCCATAATCGTGATCTTGCGATCATCGTAGGGTATGCCGGCACCGGAAAATCGGCCATGTTGCGCGTTGCTCGCGACGAATGGGAACAAGCCGGTTACACGGTGCGGGGCGCGGCGTTGTCGGGGATCGCGGCCGAGAACCTTGAGGCCGGGTCGGGCATCACTTCGCGCACCATCGCCAGCCTGGAGCATGCGTGGGGACGTGACCGCGAGCAGCTGGGGCCGCGCGATGTGCTGGTGGTCGACGAGGCGGGCATGATCGGCACGCGGCAAATGGAGCGGCTGCTGTCTGCCGCTGACCGGGCCGGCGCGAAGGTCGTGCTGGTGGGCGATCCCGAGCAGTTGCAGGCAATCGAGGCGGGGGCAGCCTTTCGTGCGCTTTCCGAGCGGCACGGGGCGGCCGAGATCACCGAGATCCGCCGGCAGCGGGCGGTATGGCAGCGCGATGCGACACGCTGGCTTGCCACGGGCCGTACTTCGGACGCGCTCCAGGCCTACCGCGACCATGACATGGTGCGCAGCGCCGACACGCGCAGCCAGGCGCGGGCGGTGCTGGTCGGCAAATGGGACCGGCAGCGCCAGGCGGAGCCGGACAAGAGCCGGATCATCCTCACGCATACCAATACCGAGGTACAGTTGCTCAACGGGGAGGCACGAGAGCGACTGCGGGCGTCGGGCGATCTCGGGCAGGATGTGGCGGTGCAGGCAGATCGCGGGACACGCCAGTTTGCATCAGGCGACAGGATCATGTTCCTGCGCAACGAGCGCGAGCTGGGGGTGAAGAACGGCACGCTCGGTACGGTCGAGCAGGTATCGGCCGACCGGATGGGTGTGCGGCTCGATGACGGGCGCCAGGTCGGGTTCGACGTGAAGGACTATGCCGCGGTCGATCACGGCTATGCCGCCACCATTCATAAATCGCAGGGCGTGACGGTCGATCGAACGCACGTGCTGGCGACACCAGGAATGGACCGGCACGCGGCGTACGTTGCGCTGTCGCGGCATCGCGACGGGGTGCAGCTCCACTACGGACGCGACGATTTCGCGTCCGACGCGAAGCTCGCGGCGGTGCTGTCGCGCGACCGGGCCAAGGATATGGCGGCCGACTATGCGGTCGAGCCGGATGCCGCGGCTCGTGCTTTTGCGGACAGACGCGAGATCCGGTTGCCAGAGCGGGTGCGCGAGATCGTGCGGACGGTCGAGACGAAGGCGAAGAGCATGTTCGCCGGTTTCCGGCCCAAGGCGCCGGAAGCAGAGCGTCGCGACAGCGTATTCGAAAGCACGAGCCGGCCCGTATCCGAACGCCCGGCGTCGGCAGCGGAGCAGGGCCAGGGTGAGCAGGTGCGAGCGCCCCGGCGGGGTATGTTCGACGGGTTGAAGCTCGATACGACGTCGGCGAGGCCGGCGCCGGTGAAGGCGTATGATCACGGCCAGGACCCCGCGTTTGTGCGTACAGTCGAGCGGACCTCTCGCGCGGCCGAGGCGGTGTTACAGACAAAGACCTCGAGTGGGATCGTGCTCGAGCACCAGAAGGTGACGCTCCAGCGCGCGATCGAGGCGCTGGAGCAGCTCCGTCCCGGTGCGTCGGATGATATGCACGAAGCAAAGACGCGCAATCCGGCCCTGCTGCGCGAAGCAGCTGCGGGGCGCAGCGGCCCGATGATCGCGGCGATGGCCCAGGAAGCCCGCGTGCGGACCGATCCGCGCTTACGCGCCGATCGGTTCGTGGAACGCTGGCAGGAGCTTCAGGGCCAGCACGCGGACTTCGAGCGCGCCGGCTATGCAGCGGGCCGCGACAAGGCGGGGCAGGAAATGGCTGACATGGCGAAAGGCCTCGAACGCGATCCCCAGGTGGAATCGCTCCTGCGCAGCCGATCGCGTGAGCTGGGGCTTGGGATCAGCGAGCGTCAGGACCGGGACATCGGTCGCGAGTTGTCGCGCGATCTGAACCGCGACCGTGACTTGGGCATGAGTCGATAAGGGGTATGTATGGACGACGGGCATGAGTATGATGGTGGCGACGATCAGGCGGCGCTGGCGTTCGTCCAGCTCGGCCGTGAGGTGTCGCTGCTACGCGCCGCTATCGAGGGGCTGACCGCCGCGCGGGAGTCGGCCGACACGCCTGATTATGAACCGACGCTTGCACGCACCGAGAAGGTGCTGGCGGCATTGGTCCGCCAGATCGCCGCGATGAGCAAGAGGCCGGCGATGATGCTCACGCCCGAGGAGATGGGACAGCGTTTAAACGCCGCCGTCACCGACGCCGTGCGCGAACTGCGTCACCAGATCGGGACGACGGATACTATGCTCCGTAACGTCGCGGGCAGCCTGTCCGACCGGCTGGGGTCGGCGCGGCGCGGCGACGAGCAGAACCGCTCGCTGGTGTGGACCGGTCTCGGCGGCTTGGTACTAGGGTTGTTGCTCTACGCGATCGTGGCGGGGCCGATTGTACGGCTGATGCCGTCGAGTTGGTTATGGCCTGAGCGGATGGCGGCGCGCTCGCTCCGCATGCCGATGTGGGAGGGCGGGCAGCGCCTGATGCGGGCCGGCGATCCGCAGGCCTTCGCCGGCGTGTTGGCGGGCAATCGGCTGGTAACGGCGAACCGGGAGCCGCTGGAGGCGTGCCGCATGCAGGCGGCCAAGGCGAGCAAGGTGGTCCGCTGCACGATCGAGGTAGGAAAGGGGGAGCAGGATGGACAGTAACGTCGGTATGACGCGCGACACGCTGGCGGCCCTGATCGGCCGGATGCTCGACGCCGAGACCCGGACCACGCCGCCCCCATCCGGCTCCTGTACATTATGGGGACACAGATTCCGGTAGGCTTTCGTAGACCGGTTGCCGTACGGATTTTCAGGGCAATCGGTTTATGAAAGGCCGAAAGCCGCACATTCCTGTCACCGTCGTGATTACCTACAGAACCGAGGGTTTCTGAAAGTAGACGATGTAAATCAGACGCTTGCGTCTAACCGTGAATCCATGTCCCAATAATGTACGGGGGCCGATAGGGAGAGAAGGCGAATGGCGGACGGCGAAGACGAGGCAGCACGAGCGTTCGAGGACCTTCGCGCCGAGGTGACGCTGATGCGCAGTGCGATCGAACGCCTCATGGCCGAGCGCACCGAGCTGCCAGAGGGACCGGACTATTCGGAGACGCTGGGCGTCATTTCGCATAATCTCACCGCGGTCGCGCAGCGGATCGACGCACTGGTGAACAGCCCGGCGCTCGCGCTGACGCCTGCAGAAATCAATCGCCAGATCATCGAAGTCGGTACCGCGGGGCGGAGTGAGGACCGCCGCGTAATCGCCGCTGCCCGGCAGGTGATTGAGGAGGTGGCAACGAAGATGGGCCGTCAGCTGGATTCGCACTTCCTGGCGGATGAACAACGCCGGCAGGTTCAGCATGTCGGTCGGGACGTTGGTCTGATCGCGCTGTTGGTGGGTGCATTGCTGTGAGCGGTCCTCCCCGGTCCGATCGTGCGCTCCATGCCGGCAAGCTGGCTATGGCCCGAATGGATGGCGGCGCGCACGTTGCGCATGCCGATGTGGGAAGGCGGTCAGCACCTGATGCGCGCTGGATCGCCCGAAGCGTTCGCTGGCGTGCTGTCGGGTAACCGGCTGAAGATCGCCAACCGCAATGCGCTGGACGCCTGCCGCAAACAGGCAACAAAGGCTGAGAAGGCGGTGCGCTGCGAGATCCAGGTAAAGGCAGAGGAGTAAGGCGAGGATAAGCCGGCTAACACGATTGCGATGCCGCCGGAGCCGTAGCGTCGTTCAATCAGCCGCTGTGGGGGATACGCAGACGGAGGGTACTCTTGCAAAGATGCAAAAAGCGCTACGTCGTTGCCGATGATAGCCAACGCTTCCGTTCTCGCGTAAGATTTCTTCCCAATCCAGCTTCGAGATACGGCGCGTTTTTTCAATAGGGCTCCAAGCACCGTCAAGCGCTTCCACTATGAGAGCCATGAACAGCTACGGGTACACCTCGCCGACTTCATGGGGGCCTATAACTTCGCCCGGCGCCTCAAGACGCTCAGCGGCCTCACACCCTACGAATATATCGTCAAGATCTGGGCGGCAGAGCCAGACCGGTTCATCGTCAATCCGATCCATTATATGCCGGGACTAAACACCTAGGCCAACCACCTTAAACCCGAAGTATACGACGGCTATTGCCGCCTCGGTATTGCCCCCCCCCCGTCCCCAGCGAGAGGGGGATAGCAAAAGCCCAGTCAGCCGTGTCCGTGCCTTTCTCGGGTGTCAGTCCAATGGTGCCTATGAGTTCGTCGGAACCTCTCAAGGCGGCGGCCCACACTCGTTCGGCCGGCACGAGACCCGCAACGAGCTCGGTCGCGTCGGCGAGCGGGCTCGTTGTGACCAGTTAGAACGCGACCCGCAGGCCGGCTCGACCTCCACCACCAGTGTAGTTCTTGCTGACTATGCCGTCGCCCTCAATAAACCCGGTAACGGCGCCCGATTTGATCGTCACACCGAGTTTGCCCCGACCGAAATCCTGGAGCGGCACATTCCGGTAAGGGACCGCGTTGCTGCCGGACGAGAAGACAAGGCCTTGGGTTCCTTGGAACTCGTGCACGTAATCACCCGCGACATAGAAGGACGCGATGCTGTCCCCGCCGATCGGTAAGGCGTTACCCAGGCGCAGCCCCGCGGAACCGCGTGTGCCAGTCATGTGGTCGAAGTCGATGGCGACGCCGAGGGGGCGGATCCCGTCGAGCTCAGTCCGGACAAACGCAATGCTGACGTTGGGCTCGGCATAGAAACCCGTTGCACCGAACCGGAACCCGGCCTCGCCCTTCACACCATAGCTTCGACCGTTGCTCCGGGTATTGAGACCCGCGCTGACGGAGTTCATATGAACCCGGTAAAAGTCGTACTTGCCGAGCGCGTTGAGGAAGAGTCCTCCTAAATTATACCCAGCATAGAGACCGGCATTAAATGCGTCGTACGTAATCTTCTGGTCGAAGCCAGGGAACTTCAGCACCGAATTGGCATAGCCACCAGTGATGCCGGCTGCCAACGCCCCGCTGCTCAAGAAGCCGAGGCCAGCTTGAGCGCCGAACGCGTCCTGCTGGTAATTCGACCCAACCGTCTGCGTGATGCCATAGACCGTGTCCGTCCGCGTCTGTTTCCGCGTCGCTACATGGCCGAAGGTCTGCAACCAAAGCCGCCCGCCATTGGCCGGTGCGCCTGCCCAGGTCGCATCGCGCTGCGAGGCGAGTTGCGCCGACACGGCATCCGCGGAATCGTTCCACAGGGTCTCTGCCCCTTCCGGGGCCTTCAAGAGCCGGATCGCGGTTGCGCTCGGCGCGCCGGCGAGGTTGAAGCTGTTGTTGGCACCGTTGAACGCCAGCCCGTAGGTAATCAATCCCCGCGTCGTCTGAGCCGGTGACAGCGAGAAGGCCGTCGAGCTCGTGCCGGCACCCGCCGACACCAGCGTGATGCCCGGCTGCAATACCGCCGTGTTGTTGACGAAGTTGACCCCCAGCACCGTCGAGCCGGTCGCGGCTCCGCCGATGATCAGGCGATCCGCCGTCCCCGCGCCGCTGGGATCGACATCGAGCATAACACTGCTCGATCCCGATCCGGTAAAGGTGCCAGGGATCGTCAGCGTGTCACCCACGATGCCGTTCTGAAGCGTGACGGTGCCCGAGTTGTTGAATGCCTCAAGCCCGGTCAGCATGGACGCCAGCGGGGCCATCCGGTTCACCAGCGCGAACGTGCCGCTGTTGTTGACCGCATCCGCGCCTGCCCCGAAGTCCAGCGCCGAGCCGACCAGGACCGTACCGCTGTTGTTGAGGGTATCGTTGCCGGCACCAAAGCTCGACCCCGTCCCGAAGGTGACGGTTCCCGAATTGGTGAAGACGTCGTTGCCGGCGGTCAGCACCACGGGGCCAATGATCGTTCCCAAGTTGTTGACCGTCGCCGCGCCGCCGCTGATCGTGAGGGCATTGCCATTGCCCGCAGTGATCGTGCCGATATTGGTCAAGATCGAGCCGTTGCCGGAAGTGAGGACGATCGTGTTACCGTTGGACGTAACGGTCGCACCGCTGACAATCGTCAGCCCCACCGTCGTGGTCGCGTTCGCCGTGATTGCCCTGACGCCCGCGCCCGTTGCGGCAATGTTGCCGACGTTGAGGAAAGCCGCACCATTGATGGCGTTGGCGAAGATCGCTTCCTGCGCCGGTCCGTTCGCCGCACCACTTGAGGTGATCGTACCCATGGTGGTCACGTTGACGGTGCCGCCCGTCGCGTCGATGACGCGCGAGCCGATGCCGGTTGTTGATCCCGAACCAAGTGTCAGGTTCGTTGGGCCGGTGCTGGCGGCCAATATGCCGGCGGCATTCGCCCCAGTGGTGCGAACAGCACCCTGGGTGACCGACACAATGCCTCCGGTCGAGCCAGTGCTTGCGGAAATGCCAACCGCGCCCGTGCCGGATGTGGTGACCGTTCCGGTGCCGTTGACGGTCACGCTACCGCCGGTGGAACGTGCGGTGATGCCATTAATCGCATCGCCCGTCGTGGTGATCGCACCGTTGTTGGTGACGGTCAGTGCGCCGCCGGCCAAGGCGTCAACCGCCGCCAGGCCGGTGCCCGTTCCAGTATCCGAGATCGTACCCGTCAGGGTCAGTGTCTGCGCCTTGCCCGACCGCGCGACGATCGCCGAGCTGCCCGCGCCGGCAGCCGTCACGTTCGTGAACGTTCCGGTCAAATTGCCACCCGCATTGAGATCGACGACGCGCGAACCCGCGCCGGACGCCGACAGGGTTCCGGTCGAGCTTGCGGTGACGTTGCCGGTGCCACTCTGGGCTCTAACCAGGGTCGAGCCGGTCCCTATGGCGCTACCGTTGGTAACCCCCAGCGACACATTGCCCGCCGCCGACTGAGCATTGACCCCGCGCGTGTTGTTGCCCGTGATCGTCATCGTAGCGACAGTCGTGCTGCTGTCGCCCACCGACTGGACGAGCACACCGTCGCCCCCGGCGGTGGTGACACTCGTCACCGCCAGCATCGAGGGACCGCCGCTTGTCACATTAAGCCCTGTCGCGCCGGCACCCGTCGTCGTTAAGGTGCCGGCGGTTAGATTGACGGCGTTGGCGGCGTTAATCGTCGCGCCCTGCGCACCGGTCCCGGTCGTGACGACATTGCCGAGGTTGCCCGTCACGCTGGAGCCGGTCACGACCGCGGCGGTGGCGCCGGCTCCGTTGGTCCGCAGCGTCGCGCCCGTGCCGCGCAGGTTGATCGCCCCGGTAGTGACGAGGTCTATCGCGCTGGCGGAGTTGACGGCGGCGTTCCTCACGCCTGAGGTCGTGATGTTGCCGTACCCGGCATCGATCGCGCCCGTGCCGGCGCGGACGAACAGACCGGTCGAGCCGGCGCCCGTCGTAGTGATCGACCCCGTGTTGGTCGTCACCGTCCCGTTACCGGTGGTGGTGATGCTCACCCCGCGCGAATCCGCCCCGGTCGTGCTGATCGATCCGGTATTGGCGAAGGTCACCGGACCGCTGCCGGTGATGGCCACGGCCGTGCCGGTGCCGGTCGTCGCAGCGCCGTTCACCGTGGCGTTGATCGCCCCAGCACCGCCAGTGATCCGCAGCGCGTTCGCGCCATTGGCGGTCTGCGTGCCGCCGGTGAAGTTGACCGCCCCGGTCGAGGTGATCGCCGTGCCATGCGCCCCGGCCTGCGTCGCCGTCACCGCCCCCGTCGAGAGCGTCACTGGATTCGCGCCCGCATTGACCGTCAGACCATTGCCGGTGGTCGCCACCGTGCCAACCGTTAGATTGACCGGGCCCGTCGCCGTGATCACCGCACCCTGCGACCCCACACCCGTCGCCGTGATGGCGGTGGTCGTCACATTGCCGAGGTTGCCCGTCACGCTGGAGCCGGTCACGACCGCGGCGGTGGCGCCGGCTCCGTTGGTCCGCAGCGTCGCGCCCGTGCCGCGCAGGTTGATCGCCCCGGTGGTGACGAGGTCGATCGCGCTGGCGGAGTTGACGGCGGCGTTCCTCACGCCTGAGGTCGTGATGTTGCCGTACCCGGCATCGATCGCGCCCGTGCCGGCGCGGACGAACAGACCGGTCGAGCCGGCGCCCGTCGTAGTGATCGACCCCGTGTTGGTCGTCACCGTCCCGTTACCGGTGGTGGTGATGCTCACCCCGCGCGAATCCGCCCCGGTCGTGCTGATCGATCCGGTATTGGCGAAGGTCACCGGACCGCTGCCGGTGATGGCCACGGCCGTGCCGGTGCCGGTCGTCGCAGCGCCGTTCACCGTGGCGTTGATCGCCCCAGCACCGCCGGTGATCCGCAGCGCGTTCGCGCCATTGGCGGACTGCGTGCCGCCGGTGAAGTTGACCGCCCCGGTCGAGGTGATCGCCGTGCCATGCGCCCCGGCCTGCGTCGCCGTCACCGCCCCCGTCGAGAGCGTCACTGGATTCGCGCCCGCATTGACCGTCAGACCATTGCCGGTGGTCGCCACCGTGCCAACCGTTAGATTGACCGGGCCCGTCGCCGTGATCACCGCACCCTGCGACCCCACACCCGTCGCCGTGATGTTGCCAGTCCTCAGCGCGAGGTTACCGCCCGCGAACCGAACACCCGCGGAGGTCGCGCCGCTTGTCGCGACGTTGCCGACGGTAACCGTTGTCGCCTGACCCGGGGCCGTTAGCGTGAGGCCGGTGGCATTAGTACCCCCGATGGTGCTGATATTAAACGGCGCGCTCGTGCCCGAAGGCGTGAAGCTGAGGGCTCCCCCGGTGGAGCTGAGCCGAACCGCCGGGGCTGCGGTCGTCGTCACAGGCCCGGTGGCCGTATATGTCGTGACCAACGGGCCCGCGGCGGACGTGGTCCTGAGGCCGGCCCCGGGAACGACGGCGGCGGATGAGGTGGTGGTGGCAGTCAAAACCGTGGACGCGCCATCAACACAAGTGATCGTGGTACCCGCCTTAGAACAGGTCGTGGCCTGCGCTTGGGCGCTGGTCGGCACGAATAACGCCATCGCTGCGGTGGAAACGCTGCTGAGCAGCGTCAGGCGTATTTTCGTGCTCGTCATCACTCATCCCCTACATTATTATTATTAATCAGTTCAGATGGTTATGATCTTGAACCAACCATTCTAGTCCTGTCACTAGCTTTGTTCGGTTTCTAGCGCAATCGGGTAGTGCCCCTTGGAGTGGTGTAGGAACACCGATTCTCGGTTAGGCCAAGGATGATCAGGCTGCCAGTGCCGGCAGGCTGATGCGTGGGTTATCGCTCAACGCGCCGATCGTTTCCAGCGTCATGTAACGCCGCGATACCGACCACTCATCGTTCTGCTCAAGCATGAGCGCGCCGACGAGGCGGATGACCGCGGCGGTGTTGGGGAAGATGCCGATGACATCGGCCCTGCGCTTGATCTCTTTGTTGACGCGCTCGAGCGGGTTGGTGGACGAGATCTGCGCCCAGTGCTCCTTGGGGAACGCCATGTAGGCGAGTACCTCCTCGCGCGAGCCATCCATCATGATGGCGAGCTTCTCGTATCGCTCGCGCAACGCGTCGGCGACGTGACGCCACTGCTCGTGAGCGGCTTCGGCGCTCTCTTGGGCGAAGATCGTCTTTAGCATGGCGACGACGGCGGGACGCTGCTTGGGGCCGACATGGGCCAGCGCATTGCGCATCCAATGCACCCGACAGCGTTGCTGCGTCGCATGAAATACCTTGCCTGCGGCGCTGCGCAGCCCTTTGTGATCGTCGGAAATGACGAGCTTCACCCCGCGCAGTCCCCGATCGGCGAGCGAGCGCAGGAAGCTCTTCCAGAAGGTTTCCGCCTCGGACGGACCGCTCGCGACGCCGAGGACTTCGCGCTTCCCGAGCGTGTTGACGCCGACCGCCACTATCACCGCGGTCGAGACGATCCGGCCGCCCTCGCGCTCCTTCAGGTACGTGGCGTCGATCCACAGATAAGGCCATTCGCCTTCAATCGGGCGGTTGAGGAAGGCGTTCACCCGCTCGTCGATCTCGATGATCAGCCGGCTGACCTGGCTCTTCGAGACGCCGGTCCCGCCCATCGCCTTCACCAGGTTGTCGACCGAGCGCGTCGAGATCCCTTGGATGTACGCCTCCTGGATCACCGCCACCAAAGCCTTCTCCGCAGTACGACGCGGCTCCAGGAAGCTCGGGAAGTAACTGCCCTTCCTCAGTTTGGGGATCGCCAGCTCGATCCGCCCGGCACGCGGGTCCCAGTCGCGCTCGCGGTAGCCATTGCGGTGGTTCAGGCGATCGGCTGAGCGGGTGCCTGCAGGCGCGCCCGTCTTCGCCTCAATCTCCATGTCCATCATGCGCTCTGCGGCAAACGCCAACATCTCGCGCACCAGATCCGCATCCGCCTCTTGCTCGACTAGCTCGAGCAGGGCCATCTTGGCATCGGTCATCGTCGTCTTCTCCAGGTTCGAGTTCGCATCCGAACCCTAACTGAAGATCGGCGATGGCCACCTCATTCGTGGCAGCTTCCTACACCACGCCCCGTTACACTACCCGATGTGGGAAGGCGGTCAGCAGCTGATGCGCGCCGCGTCGCCAGAGGCGTTCGCCGGCGTGCTGTCGGGCAACCGGTTGACGATCGCCAACCGCGATGCGCTGGACGCTTGCCGCAAGCAGGCAAGCAAGGCGAAGAAGGCGGTGCGCTGCGCGATCCAGGTAAAGGCGGAGGACTGACATGGCGGACATACCCGAAGGCGATCGTGATGCGGTCCTGGCCTTGGTCTCCGAGGCATTACGCGACGCGGGGCGAACAGCGCCGCCCCCCGATACCGAGCAAGGCGACTGGCTGCGCGGGCACGTCAAATGGAGCGAACCGGACGAGCATGGATGGGTGGCGCTCATTCCTGTGCAATTCGATGTGTGGGTGCCGAAAGTTCTGGTCGCCTGGCAGATGGCGCTTCAGTCGGGCAATCTCCTCCAGCCCAATTGGATGAACGACCCGCGTTATTCGCTGAGGCGCTGGCCGGCGATCGAGACGGCGGTGCGTCGCCTCTACGCCGCACCGGAGGTGTGAGGATATGGTGGTTTTCGATAAATAAAAGCGCGGCTGCTTGATCTGCGTCACATCCTCAAAGGCAAATTATTTCGACATTGTAGTAACTGGTCCAGCGCCCGTAACGACGGTCAGCGATAAAGGCGGCAGGGGGATTGGTGTGTCCCAGCCTTTTGCTCTCGTCTCCTCAGGCGGCCGATCCAGGCTCGGATGGCCCTCGCGAGCGTTCCAGAGATATTGCTTGGAAGAATATTGCATGATGTGCAGCGGCCCACCTCGACCAGGTAGGGCGCTCTTGAAAGCAACGCGCGTTGTCACCGCGGTTGAGCTTCGGTTGATGATGAGCAATGACCACTGACCGTCCGACCTCAGAATGGGATAGGCCGCAATCAAAGCTCGACCACGATCATCATGAAGTATGGTGGTTGCCCGATAGAGCATGTTCCGGCCAGGGCCAGCCCAATCCGTCTTCATCATCCGCATGGTGTAGAACGCCGGCATAGCCCAGCGCGCTTGGCCGACATCGTTCATCTCCCACAGCATCATATTGCCCCGGCCCGAGCAATTTTGATCTCCGTCGAGCAATTGGTCAGGCGGATAGCCGTAAAGATAGGCAGCGGAGCCGCCACGGCCGAGGAAGTCAGCGATCATGTCTGCGTCGAGCAACGCGCTTGGCATCTCGACCATCGCGCGCCCGGCGAAGGCCGAGAAGCCGTATTCGGTAATCACCCACGGTATCGATCGCGGGACACCGTCCTTTTTAAGGCGCTTGAAAAGCGTGTCCATTACCAGGTCCCGTCCGAGCAGTTTATCAGGGATCGATCCGCAAAGGTTGTCGAAGGGGAACAGCTCGAACGAGAAGAAGCCTAGCTGATCGAGCCCATGATGGTCTGTGAGATAGCGGACAAACTGGCTTGTCCAGCTCTCGTCAGGGTCGGGGTCGAGCCAGGTATCGGCGATGCCGTCTTGTAGGCTGGGACCACCGATCGTGATCTTCGGGAAGCTTGCATGCAGATGACGCGCGAATTCCAGATAGAGCGCGCTATAATCGGGTGCCGAAATCATCTGGCCATCGGGTTCTTCGCCAAGCTCGACACGGTCGAAGGGGATATGATGGTTTTGCAGATAGTATAGCTCGGCCAGAGCATTGTCCGGTGTGTCGTAGGCAAGGCCAGCCGGAACCATGATCGGCGTCCTTTGTATTATCTCCGCCTTCATTAAGGCTTCAAAAGATGGCTGCTCGGTCTCTGCGTCGCGATCGATAGCGCGGTGCCACGGGTCGGTCGAGGAGACGTGCAGGATTGTCTGGTGGGTGCGGTCCGTCCCATGATGGATGACGTCGATGATGCTGCCGCCCGCGTTCATTGTCCCCAGATAGATTTCACCGATCGCGAAGCCCAAGCGATCGCGAATGTCGCTTCCTGCGGCATCACTGATGCTAGACGATTGCTGCAGAAGGACGCGGACGAATTTGGTCGAGATTGCCGCTTGCGCGAGCTTGAGCGTGACCGTGCCGCCGCGCCCATCGCAGACCACGCCTTGTGGGAAATCGTGCCAGCGCCCCTCATACTCATCGGCGCCAACCCAATATTGAACCGCGTAGCGGCGCGCGAACGGCTGCTTCCAGGCAATCGTGATCGCATCGATCGGCATGTGCTTTGGAAGGTCCACCACGACCCATTGCGGTCGCCCGGGTATCTCCTTCGAGAAGTGTTGGTCGAGATACGGATTGCTCTTCCAGAACGTGGAAGAATCCCCGTCATCAAGGCGCGAATAGCCGTCATTATTGGCCTGGTCGATCGTATTTCCGCGGCGCGGCAGCTTGTAGCCGAAGGTCACCAACCCCTTGGTGTCGGCGCTCGAATTCCCGGTCCAGTATCCTTCGTTGTGTGCAGGGTCACTCCATTGGCCTTCGGACGACCAATGCCACGCCTCGTTCGCAAGCTCGGTACGCAGCCGGTAGGCAAGGCGTGGAAAGCGCGACTTGCGCATCGCTGCGAGATTGGCGTTCCGGAACACTGCGGCTGCCTCGTCCTTGGCGCCGCCATCGATCGACGCGCCGAGTGCCTCGTCGGCGTCAAATACAGCAAGTGGCTGGGCATTGGCGCCTTCAACCGTGATACGGTTGCTCGCCGCGCGGTGGGCGGCGGCAGTCGGTGGGGCGATGCTAAGGAATAGAACAAGGGCGGAGGCGAGCGAAATTATTGCTGCGCGCGGCAGAGACGAAATCATCGCCGCTCCCTAGGGGCCACTGCTGCGATGCAGAAGCGCTAATTGAGGGTGGTGCGGGCTATTGCGGACGCTCGGGCCGCACGCCCGATGCCGGCGTTCATGGGCTGGCGGCGCGTGACCGAGCAAGGCGACCGGCAGCGCAGGAAAGATTACACCGCCGCACCTCATCAATGGCGACAGGCACGCCAGGCGAAGCAATACGCGGCCCAATTCTGCTCGCACACTTCGAAGAGACGTGCTCCTCATTGCAGCGTTTCACGCAGACATCATCGCCGAGCGAGGTCAGTGCAGGACATCAAGAACAGCCAGTTCGACGGCTTTGTTTCGCTCTGTTGCGCGGTAGGCCAGTTGCCAGCAATCGTGGCGATAACACCGGTGATATTAGCCTGCGGATCTCACTATTCTGTCTTTAAAAAAGACCTAGAAATTTCTTTTTCCTATCGACAGTGGTGGATGGTTTCCCGTTACCGACATTGTTGAGCGTTTTGCCCTGGACATTTCTTTGGGCTGAAGCAGACGCGCCCGACAGGACGGGTCCACATGCCGCAGCCTTCGCGTTTCCTATATCGACAAATGCTAGAATTGCGGCGGGTGGTGTTGCCACGAGGGCTAGGCCAATGGCGGTACCCGCACGTGCGGCCAATTGCGGGCTTAGTAGGTTTATTTTCGGATTGGCAAAGTGACCTTGAAGCCCAATGGGTGACTGCGCAGAAAAAAGGCTCAGCCGCTTGCTTTTAGACAAAAAGGCAAGATCTACGGCTTCAGATCCAAAATTAAATTCGCCTGTTCCCGTCACGATATTTTTCATCGTGTCTATAAGGATTGGGTCGGCAGCTGCTTCGCCATTACGCACCGTAAATCCCAGCAAGCCGCAATTTACAGATATTGGCGCTTTTAACTTGTTCTCGAAAAGCTTTTGAACAAATCCGCCAAGATTTAGTTCTGACAAGACAACGTTTTTGGTGGTTAAGGTGCCGGCGGGCATAATGAAAGCGATGCGACCGCTAGACGTCGACAGTGCCTGATGGAGAGAGTCGCCAATCCCAATGAGCTGAATGCGGCCATGGATTGTGCCCGTGGTGCCTGATTCAGCCACGCCGAACCCAGCTAGCAGCCTGCCCATCGGCGTCGGTGCAAGACGAATATCGTAAAAGTTGCGCGCCGGCCGCTGCTGCGCATCGATCATTACGTCCGCCGCGACGTTGCCACGCGACATGGCGAAATTCAGCGGCGAGATCTGCAGTTCGCGATCCCTCAAAGCCAGGGTCAAGCTGATGTGCGACAGGGGCACGTTCTTTGATCGCACGACACCAACGTTCCAGTGAACGTTGGCGTCAAAATTACCGAGCTGATCAACCGGAATGGCTGCATCGGGCAGGATACGCTCGGGCGCTGCGCCGGTTGCTGCAGCCGCAGCCTTTGCGCCTCGCGTCGCGACGATGTCGGGATTGTACCCGATGAACGGGGCTACATCGACGATGTCGAGCGTGTGGGTCGATAGCTCGGCGGCGACATGGATGCGGGGTTGGATATCAGACACGGTGAACTTGCCCGATAGGTCGCTGTTGCCGAATGTGCCGGCCATGCGGGTGAGGCGATAATCGGCCCCGGACTGAACTAGCTGCGCATGGAGCTGGTAGGTCCGCGTCTGTGGAATTGCGACGCCGATAATGCGGAGCAGTTCCGCCAAGTTTCGCCCGGTCGCGCGTACCTGAAGCGGCACATTCTCGATATCCGCTATCGTGGGCAGCGTGCCCGCTACGTCGATCCGGTTGTGCGCGGCATAGGCAGACAGCGTGAACTTATTCTGACCGCGTGTCACCGTCGCGTCGGGGGAAAGCAGTTGGGCGCTGAGCGTAAACGGTGTCGATCGCACAATCCCTTTGCCAGTCAATCCAACCGCATGGCCGATTTTCGCATCGGCAGACTGGATGTCGTCGATCTTCAGATCCGTGAGCAGCTTCAGCCGCGAATCGAGATAGTGCACCGTGGTGCCGGTAACGGTCGCGCGGTCTATCAGCGGAAAATCGACCGGCTTGCCGCCCTTCTTGTCGCTGAACGTCCAGCTATTGGTGGTGTGCGCGGCGTTCCATTCCAGATCCAGAGCGCCGTTGGTCAGGGCCAACCAATAGAGCCGTCGCTTGCCGAAGATCAACGACCAGGGCGAGATACGCGTATCGACCCGATCGGCAGCGAACAGCGTGGGCTTGGTCGCCCAGGCGGGGTTCGCGATACGGATGCCCTCGGCGTAGAATTTGATCTTGATCGGATCAAAAAAGAGCTGGAAATCCCCCGAAACGCTAACCTGGCGGTTCGTCAAGCTGCCCACGACCCGCTCGAACGGGTGCTTCAGGAAGCGGCCTTTGCTAACGAATAGCACCAGCCACACCGCAAAAATCGCGAGCAGGATTCCGCCCAATGTTCGGCGAGCTATCTGCCATCGCCGAGGTTTTGACATGGGCTTTGTTGGAAAAACCGGCGGGGCCGGCTCGTTAATAGGCGCTGCATCCATGCTCCCCTTAATCGCATGGGCCCGGGAAAGTGGCGAGTCGCCTGTTTTAGATAAAATGGTCACCGGGCTGTTCGACGCTTATCCACATATCTGCTTCGCAACAGGTGACTTTGGAAAACACCAACATAAAGACGCGGTCATGGCGCGCCGGTACCCGCTGTTCCAGATCGACGTAGGAGAACAGCTTGCCTGATCGTTCGTCCGTCCCGCGCATCCATAGCCTCGTTCATCACGTCCCGGAACGATGAATCACCTCACGGCGCGATAGCCAAGCCCTTTTTCGGCAGCCTGCTAATGGCTGCTGAGAGTCCGTTTGGAAAATCACGGATGGGCGTTTCTGCGTAGCATGAGTCCGCCCATGGCGACCATGATCATGGCC
>NZ_JASJVC010000068.1:0-18397 GCF_035019905.1 Sphingomonas sp. 10B4
ACGAAATCCCGGCGGTTCAGGATCTGATGACGACACTGGGATTGAGCGGCACCTTCGCGGCGGCGCTGGCAATGGGCAATCATCTGGTCGCTCAGCTCAAGAAGAACCAGCTGACCCTGTTTGAAGCAGCCAGCGCCATCGCCGCCAGCAACGATCCGCAAGATACTGCCTTCACCCGTGAGCTTGCGCGTAACCGTCAAGAGGACCGCACCGTCGATGTCTTCACTGTCGGCGACGCGCTGGCCCGTACCGACTGGCAACCGCTCATCAACACCATCATTCGCGTTGCCAGGCGAACCCTTGTCTTCAACACCGCCACGGGCGAGTGGAAACCGCGAAGCGAGGTGGCCTGGTATGTCTCGTCAGCCTCCGGCCTGGCAGCCAGTGACTGGCAAAAAGTGATCCGGGGCCATTGGGGTATCGAAAACCGCAACCACTATGTCCGCGATGTCTCCTGCGGTGAAGACAAAAGCCGCATCCGAACCAATCCCGGCATCATGGCACGAGCGCGAAGCTGCGCCCTCAATATCCTGCGCCACAACGGCGTCCCCAACATCGCTAAGGCCCTTTGGGACGGCGCTCTCAACCTCAATCTCGTCCTCAATTATAGAGGATTGTAATTAGCGTTGAACAGCCCTGGCAGAAACGCCCATCCGTGATTTTCCAAACGGACTCTAAGACTCAACGACTACGCTGTTCGCTCTGGTTGCAGCGCAAGTCGAATGGTTTGTCACGGAGTGACCATCCTCGACGAGTTTTGGTCCAGAATTAGCACCCATGACAGCCCGATCGATGGAATTTCTGTCCTATCAGGTTCTAAAACCGGCCGACGGACCGCAGAAATCGCATGCGACTGGCCCTGATGAGACGCGATCGATGTCCAATCCACGTAACGCATCAGGGTATACCCATTTGGACGCCGGCAGCATTCCCATAACTCCGTGTGGGTAGCCTAATTTCGAGAAAACGGATTTTGGGAAACGGTAGCCAAGAATTGCGGCATGGGTGCCGGTTTCTCACCAGCCGTTCCAATCGAGACGCTGCGCCCGATCGTGCAATATCTTCACGTGCTGTATTGCGATTAGAATAGCTGCTCGATTCCAGCGAAAATGCCTCGACTGTCAACGCCGGTCGGATTCCAGGCCAGCGGGGCGGAGTAAAAGCAGGCCATTGTTGATGCGGGCATGACGATATGAAGAGGGCCCCGATCGGGGCCCTCTTCATATCGTTGTCAGTCAGGCGGTGGTGACCTCGCCGGTTTGGGGGTCGATGATCTCGGTGGCCTGGTTTTGCTCCGCCCTGGCGGCAGAGCGCCGACGCCCGGCCGACTGCTTCAGCCGATAGCTGTCGCCGTTCATGGTCAGGATGCTGACGTGATGGGTGAGCCAGTCGAGCAGCGCACCGGTGAGCCGCTCGCTGCCCAGCACCTGGGTCCAGTCCTCGAACGGCAGGTTGGAAGTGACGATCGTGGAGCCACGCTCGTACCTTTGGGAGAACACCTCGAACAGCAGTTCGGCACCCGTGGGCGACAGCGGCACATAGCCAAGCTCGTCGATGATCAGCAGCTTCACCGCTGCAAGGTCGCGTTGCATCTTCAGCAGGCGGCGTTCGTCGCGCGCTTCCAGTAGCTGGCTGACCAGCGCGGCCGCGGTCGTGAACGTCACGGTAAAGCCCTTCTGGCAGGCGGCCAAGCCGAGGGCGAGCGCAACATGCGTCTTGCCCGTGCCGCTGTTGCCCAGCGCGATGATGTTCTCGCGCCGCAGGACATACTCGCAGCGGGCAAGCTCCAGCACGAGCATCTTGTTGAGGCTCGGGATCGCGGTAAACTCGAACGTGTCGAAGCTCTTCACCGCCGGGAACCGTGCCGCCCGGATACGCCGTTCGATCGTGCGCCGTTCACGGTCGATCAGCTCGAGCTCGATGAGTCGCAGCAGATAGCGCGGATGGTCGGTGCCATCGCGCGCGCACTCGCGGGCCACCTTGTCATACTCGCGCAGCACGGTGGGCAGCTTCAACTGCTTGAGGTGATGGGCCAGCAGCACCTGCGGCGTGCCGCTCATCGTGCCCACCGGCATCGTATCGGGTACGCCGCTCATGCCGCCAGCACCGCGTAGTCGGCGGCCGAGGTCGTCTTTACCGCCGTTCGCGGCAGGTGCGGATAGGCCGCCAGGTCGAGCCGGGCGGGTCGCCGCTCGATGCGCGCCAGCGCGATCAGCTTGATCGCATCGAACCCGACCGCGCCGATCTGGATCGCCTCGGTTACAGCACCCGTGACGATGTCGAGCGGCAGCGCCTCCAGCAGGCGCAGCACCTAGAGGCAGACCTCCGCCACGGCATCGATGATCGCCTCAGCATCGAGCCGGTACGCGCGGAACAGGTCGGGCAGATCGCCGGTCTGACCGAAACGATCGGTGCCGAGCGGGCTGACCCGCATCCCGCGCACCCCGCCCAGCCAGGAAAGCGTCGAGGGTGCTCCATCAATGACCGTTACCAGCTTCGCATCCGGTGCAAGAGCCTCCAGCAACGCGTCTGCGTGGCTTGATGCCGTAGCCCCTGTCCAGCGTCCGGCCTGCTTCGCCGACCAGCCGCGATGCAGCAGATCGGGCGACGTCACCATCAGCAGCCCCAGCCCCGGCAGATCATCCACCAGTTGCGCCGCTGCCTCCAGCACCTCGGGTGTCACCGCGCCGGTAAAGGCGATGGCGACATCCGCGGCCCCGGTCGGGCGCTTGAGCCAATAGCCACCGGCCAGTGCATCGGCCTGCCAACCGTCATCAGCGCGCTCGATCTTATCGATGACACGAGTCGTCAGTCGAAGATAGACTGAGCCGCCGATATCGGCCTGCATATGCACAAACGCCCAGCCCATGATGAGCGCGAGTTCGTCGGCAAAGGCCGGTTCGAAATAGGTCAGCCCCGGCTGACCAATGCCGATGAGCGGGGAGTTGATGGACTGATGTGCTCCGCCCTCCGGCCCGAGCGTTAGGCCCGCAGGCGTCGCCACCAGCAAAAAGCGCGCATCTTGGTAACAAGCGTAATTGAGCGCATCGAGGCCGCGTGCAATGAATGGGTCGTAGACGGTGCCGATCGGCATCAGTCGGGTCCCGAACAACGGTGCGGCAAGGCCGAGCGCCGCCAGCATCAGAAACAGATTATTCTCGGCGATCCCCAGTTCGATATGCTGGCCAGCCCCGTGCCCGGCCCATTTCTGAGTGCTGGGAATGCGCGCGGCGGAGAAGACGTCCTTCAGTTCCTGCCGCCGGAACAGCCCCCGCTGGTTCACGAACGCGCCGAGATTGGTCGAGACGGTTACGTCGGGCGAGGTCGTCACGATGCGATCCGCTAGCGGATGGCCGGACTTGGCTAGATCCAGAAGAATGCGGCCGAAAGCCGCCTGAGTAGAGAGTTCCGCTCCGTCCGGCACCGGCAAGCGCGCGGGCATCGGAACGGGCGCGGCGGCGCTCGCGGTGCGCGTCTTTGTCAGAGCGCTCGCCTCCACCAGAGCCTTGGCCGAAGCCGCAGCATTGTCACCCATCCCACCGTAAGGTGCCCATTCTTGCCCTTCGGCAATCCCGAGATCGGCGCGCAGCCCCTCGATCTGTGTCGGGTTCATCAGGCCGGCATGATTGTCCTTATGCCCTGCGAACGGCAGGCCGTACCCCTTCACGGTATAGGCGATGAACAGCGTCGGCTTATCATCGTCGCATCGCGCGAAGGCCTCCAACAGCGTTGCGATGCAATGCCCGCCAAGATTGGTCATCACTGCGGCGAGTGCCGCATCGTCGTGCGCGGCAATCAGCGCCAGCGCTTCGGTATTACCCGCCAGATCGGCCTTGAGGCGCGCGCGCCATGCAGGGCCGCCTTGATAGGTCAAAACCGCAAATTCGGCATTCGGACACTCGTCGATCCAATCGGCGATCGCTTGCCCGCCTGGCTTGGCGAACACCTCGCGCTGCTTGCGACCATGCTTCAGCGTCTCGACCCGCCAGCCACATGTCTCGAAAATATCATCGAAACGTCGGAACATGCGGTCCGCAGTCGTACTCTCGAGCGACTGGCGGTTGTAATCGACGATCCACCAGCAATTACGGATGTCGTGCTTGTACGCCTCGATCAGGCATTCGTAGATGTTGCCCTCGTCCAGCTCGGCATCACCCATCAGCGCGATCATCCGGCCCGCATCCGCCTCAACTATTTCGCCATGCGCGATGAGATAGTCCTGAATCAGGCTGGCAAAAGCGGTGATCGCTACCCCCAGCCCGACCGAACCGGTCGAGAAATCCACAGGGATCGAATCCTTGGTCCGGCTCGGATAGCTTTGTGCCCCGCCATAGCCGCGATAGCGTTGCAGCGCCTCGAGCTATTGCTGGCCGAGCAGGTAATGGATTGCATGCAGCACCGGCCCGGCATGGGGCTTCACCGCGACCTTGTCCTGCGGGCGCAGCGCGCCAAAATAGAGCGCCGTCATGATCGCGGTGATCGACGCGCAGCTCGCCTGATGCCCGCCGACCTTCAGCCCGTCGCGACTCTCCCGCAAGTGATTTGCATTGTGGATCGTCCAGGACGACAGCCAGCGCAGCCGCGTCTCGATCGTCTCCAGCACGGCGACGTTTTCCGGATCGGGCCGGCGTTCGGGGGAAAGCGTGGTCATGTCCATGCGTCCGAGCATATCCGATTGGTGGCGATGCGCGACGCCAATCTGGTCATGGGGTCATCACGCTGCGACGCGCTCTTCCTCGCGCGCGGCGAACCGAGCGATCAACCAGGAGCGTACCAGGCTGATCGTCGGGTCGGCAAGATCCTCGGGCCGCAGTTTGAGGTAATAGCCGAAGCCATCGTCACTCACCGTGTCATAAGGCACGACAAGCCGGCCGGTCGCGATTTCGGGCGCGAACATGTCGATGTCGTTGAGCGCCACTCCGCTCCCCGCCATCGCGTAACCGACGGCGAGCGACGCGGTGTCGAACGCCAGCCCCCGGTCGACGTCGAGTGCAATTCGTGTCTGGCGCGCATAGAGGCTCCACAAAAGACCTCGCGGCTCTCCGTCGAGCTTGACGTGAAGCAGGTCGGTATCGGCGAGAAACTGCTCGAGCGACTTGCCCGTACTGCGCTTCGCCGTTTCGGGTGAACACAGCGGGGCGACACGCACCATCCACAACAGATCGGTCACGCGGTCGTCGATATTGGGCCGGTCGAACACGATCGCCATGTCGGTCTCGCGCGCCGGCAGGCCGGTGACACCGGAACTCGAAATGTCGATGCGGATATCAGGGTGCTCGACATGGAACGCCTGGATCATCGGCATCACGACATGCTGGAGTAAGGATGGCGGGATGTGCAATCGGATCGGGCGGCTGGCATTGGGGTTGGAACAGATCGCGTTCATCGTCTGCTCGAGCCGATCGAACGATTTGCTCACCTCAGGCAGCAGAGCCAGGCCCGCCGCTGTCAGCGCCAGCGTCTGGCCCGAGCGGTCGAACAGTTTGTGACCGAGCAATTCCTCCAGGCTGATGACATGTCGGCTCACCGCACTTTGTGAGACGTTGAGCGCCTGCGCGCCTGCGGTGAAGCTCAGCCGCTGTCCCACCGCATCGAACGCTCGCAATGCGTTGAGCGGTAACCAGCGTCTGTTGACAGGCGACGTGCGTGCTATGGAAGCCCCCCTTCAGAACTGCGAGCTCATGCTCTTTTCCGATACCAAGCGCGTTTTTTCTCCTGATGCAACGGGCCGTGCGGCCGGTCTGCCGCGCTTTCAGCTTTTGGCATGTCGTCATGCACAAATGCGATTTTCACTCCACCTGCCCGGCATGTCACTCACGTGCACGAGCAATTGGAGATCACGCTTTGGACCTGGGGGACATTTCGGCGCTATTGCGTGCACGCCCGGCCGGCCACTCGCTTCCACAGGGCCTGTATACCGGCGCCGCGGCGTTCGAATTCGACCTGGCTGCGATCTTCGGCAATTCCTGGTTGTTCGCGGGCTTCGAAGCGGAGATCAAGAAGCCAGGTGATTACTTATCCTTCATGGTCGGGCGCTGGCCCGTCATCATCCTGCACGGTCGCGACGGGGAGTTGCGCGCGTTCCATAACAGCTGCCGCCACCGAGGCTCGATCCTGTGCAAGCCGGGCGAAGGCCATGTCACCCGCCTCGTGTGCCCCTATCATAGCTGGACATACGGGCTGGACGGCCGCTTGCTCGCCGCGAGCCGGATGCCGGAGGATTTCCAGAAGAACGAGCACGGCCTGAAGCCGGTGCATCTCGAACGGATCGCCGGCGCGATCTTCATCTGCCTTGCCGGTACGCCACCCGACATTTCCGTGATGCGGAGCGATCTGACACCGCTGCTTGCGCCGCACGATCTGCAGCATGCAAAGCTCGCCTATCAATCCACCCTGGTCGAAAACGCCAATTGGAAGCTGGTGATGGAGAATGGCCGTGAATGCTATCATTGCGCTTCCGGCCATCCGGAACTCTCGGCCTCCTTCCCGATCAACGCTTCGGCCTATTTCGATTTCGAGGATGACACCGCCGCGCGCTACGAAGCGCGCATGGCCGATCTCGGCATTCCGATCGGTCCGGCCGGCGAGGACTGGTGGCAGGCGGTGCGCTTCCCGCTGAACGACGGCACTGTCGCGATGAGCACCAGCGGGCAGTTCAGCGTAAACACGCTGATGTGCGACCTTGGCGGCGGCAATACCGGATCACTGCGCTGGGCGATCGAGCCGAACAATTTCTGCCATTCGACCAGCGAATATACCTTTGCCTTTACCGCTATCCCGGTCTCGCCGACCGAAACCCATGTCGTATCCAAATGGCTAGTGCATGAGGATGCGGTTGAGGGGGTCGATTACGATCTGGATACGCTGACGCATCTGTGGACGCAGACCAATCTGCAGGACAAGGAATTCGCCGAGAACAACCAGTTGGGCGTAAATTCGCCGGGGTACACGCCAGGTCCGTATAGCCCCGCTGCGGAATCGCTGACGCTGCGCTTTGTCGATTGGTATTGCGCCAAGGCCGCGACCTATCTAGAGCAGTTTGAGGCATGACGGCCGAGGACGTGCCGAACTGGCAGGCCGAAACTCTTGCCGTCCGCGCCGGATACGATCCCGCCAGCGCGGGCAATTCCGCCAAGCCGCCGATCTATATGACCTCGACCTTTGCCTACGCCTCGGCGCGACAGGCAAAGGCGATTCACGAGGCGTATTTTGACGGCACCGGCCCGGAAGTCGGGCGGCCGGGACACATCTATTCGCGGCTTGGCCATCCAGGGCTCGACATGGTCGAGGCGCGGCTCGCGGCGCTCGACGGGGCCGAGGGTGCGGCGGTGTTCAACTCCGGCATGGCCACGCATACCGCTATCGCCATCGCCCATGTACGGCCCGGTGACAGTGTGGTGTTCAGCCGCCCGATCTATGGTGGGACGAACGGACTCTACACCGGACTGATGCCCGAATTCGGCGTCGGCCATGCCGAATTCTGCGATGGCTGCGACCGTGCGAGTATCCAGACCGCGGTGGACGAGGCGCTGGCGCAGGGCCCGCTCAAGCTGATCGTGATTGAGACGCCCGCCAACCCCACCGCCGCGATCGTCGACATCGCCCTGGTGGTGCAGATCGCCGCTACAGTCGGCGCGCAAACCGGCCTGCGACCGCTGGTGGTGGTGGACAATACACTGCTCGGCCCACTGATGCAGCGCCCGATCGAACTCGGCGCGGACCTGTGTATGACCAGCCTCACCAAATATTGCGGCGGGCATAGCGATCTGCTGGCAGGGGGCGTCTCGGGCAAGGAAAAGCTCATCGCCCCGCTCCGATTGCTGCGCACGACGCTTGGCAGCCATCTCGATCCTTATACGAGCTGGCTAATGCTGCGCTCGATGGAGACGGTGCATCTGCGAGTCGAACGCGCGATGACCAATGCACGCACGGTCGCGGAATTCCTACAGGATCATCCCAAGGTCGCGGGCATCACCTATCTCGGCTTCCTCGTCCAAGGCACCCCGCAACGCGCGGTGTACGACCGCCAGTGCAAAGCGGCGGGTTCGACCTTCTCCTTCGCGGTGGTCGGTGGCGAGGCGGAGGCGTTCCGCTTTCTCGACCGGTTACGGTTGCTGCGCTTCGCGGTGAGCCTGGGCGGATCGGAAACGCTCATCACCCACCCCGCGACGACGACCCATTATGCGATCTCGCAGCAAGAACGGGCGGCGGGCGGCATCACCGATGCGACGCTGCGCCTTTCGGTCGGGATCGAGCATATCGATGATCTGCTGGCGGATCTGGCACAGGCGCTGGCCGCGGTATGATCGACATCCACGCCATCGACGGGAAAATTGCTGCACCCGATACCCGTTTCGACGTCGTCGTTGTCGGCGCCGGCGCATCCGGTACAGCCGCTGCGATTGCGGCAGCGAAGGGCGGAGCGTCGGTACTGCTACTGGATGAAAATCCCGTTCCCGGCGCGCTGATCGGCACCGACGTGCCGTATTTCTTCGGTGGCCGGATGACGGCGGCGGTGCAGCACCCGCAACGGATGCTTGAGCAGGTATTCGCCAGCAATCCGCTGCTCGCAGCGGCGTTCGAGGCGGGCGTGGACGTGCGGCTCGGCACTTGCGCCTGGGGGCTTTACGTCAATGGCCCAGCGATGCGCGCCTTGCCCGAGCCGCTGCTCGCCATTGCCGATGGCCAAACGGCGGCGATGATCGGATTCGGTCGGCTGGTGCTCGCGACCGGCGCACGCGATCTGGTGCTCGGCTTCAACGGCTGGAACCAGCCTGGCGTGATGGGCGCGCAAGGGTTCGCCGCGTTGCTGACCCGTTACGATGCGCTGGCGAGCCGGCGCGTGGTGATCCTCGGCTCCAATATGCTCGCGTTGGATACCGCGCTGCTGGCCGTGTCGCGCGGAATCGAAGTGGCGGCGTTGGTTGAGGTCGCGGCGGTGGTACAAGGTCCGGCTGCGCTGTTGGAACAGGTGCAGGCAGCGGGCATATCGGTGCTCCTCGGACACACGGTGGCGGAAGCGCGCGGCGGGATTGACGGCGTCGAGAGCATCATTCTCTTGTCAGAACACGAAGCGCCGACCGAAATTGCCTGCGACACGATCGTTCTGGCGATCGGCGCGACTGCCGCAACGGAACTGCTCGACGCAGCCGGGACCACAGCCGGCGACGCCATCATCCTGATTGGCGATGCCGCTACCGTGACGCGCCCCGAAGCCGCTTATCTGCGAGCGTGGTCCGCCGCGCTCGGCCGCGGCGCGACGTCCAATACTGTCGTGTGCCAGTGCGAGGACGTGACCCGCGCCGATTTGCTTGGCGTGCAGCCACCGCAATATCTCACACGGCCCGAAAAGATGGCACAGCGTTCGCTCTCCTCGCTGCTCAACGATGGTCCGGCACACCCCGACCAGATCAAGCGCCTTACCCGCGCCGGCATGGGCCCGTGTCAGGGTCGCCGTTGCCGTGATCAGGTCGCGTGCCTGCTCGCCGAGCATCAGAAGGTGCCGCTCGAATCAGTGCCCATCGCCAGCTTTCGGGCGCCGGTACGCCCCGTTCAACTTTCCATCCTCGCCGATTGGCAGGAAAACGACGCCATGGCGCGCGGCTGGGATGTGTGGTTCGGCATTCCGACGCAGTGGACGCCTTATGCCGTGATCGGTACTCCGCAAGAGGCAGAGCATGTCGTTGGCCTCGGCGGCAACATGCATGTTTGAGGTCGCCCCTCCGAAGGGCGCATCCGTTGTCGTGATCGGCGCGGGCGTGACCGGCCTGTCCGCCGCATGGTGGCTCGCGCGCTCCGGGCTCGATGTCGTGGCGATCGACAAAGGCATCGTCGGCTGGGAAGCTTCGGGCCGGAACGGCGGCGGCGCATCGCATTACCAAAGCCCGCTCTTCGCCGAAGAGCAGCGGATGTGGCCGCAGATGGACGATCTGCTCGGATACCCGACCGAATATGTCCGCGAGCGCATCATCATCCAGCGAGACCCCGAACTGCTCGATCATTACCGTGCAGTCGGGCGGATGTGCAGCGCGATGGGATATCGGGTCGATGATCTGGACGCGAAGCAGGCGCAGGAGATGGTACCGCTGACCGATGCAACCTGCCTCGGCGGCATCCATCTACGCTTCGGCGGGCATGCCAATCCACAGCGCACGGTGCAGGCCTATGCCTGGGCACTGCAGGATCTGGGCGGGCGCATCTTGCAGCATTGCCCTGCCCTTTCGGTCGAGACCGCCGGCGGCAAAGTCGTGGCGGTGCACACGCCGCGCGGGCGGATCGCGTGCGATGCCCTGGTCGTCGCGGCCGGACCGCAAACACAGGCACTACTCGCCCCGATCGGCATTCACGTCCCGCTCGCGGCAGCACGCGCAGAGATGATCGTGACCGAACCCGCCCCCCTGATGAAGATCGGTGGCGTCGACGGCAATGGGCTGTACGGACGGCAGACCCTGCGCGGTAATCTCGCCTTCGGGGGCGGACCGCATGAGTGGATTTCCACTGCGCCCGAAGGTCCGCAGTGCCGCCCCGCCTCGCCGCTGGTGCGCAACCTCGCACGCCGCGTAGCGGAGATGTTCCCGAAGGCCGCGAACCTCAACGTCATCCGCTCCTGGGCCGGCGTGATCGAGAACACGCCCGATGGCCGCCCGATCCTCGACCGGCCGAGCGACCCGGGCAACCTGACCGTCGCGACCATGTCCGGCGTTGGCTTCGGACTTTCTCCCGCAAGCGGCCATGCGATCCGAGACCTCGTCATCGAGGGCACGTGCTCCTTCGCAGAGATCGGCAAGTTCGGTCTCACCCGGTTCGAGGGTCTGGAACCCGATTGGCGCGAGCATCGCGGGTGGGCGGCGTGAAGCGCTATTCCGCACTCGCATTGCTGAAAGCCGGGCTAACCGGACAACGCGGGTGGGACCGTGCGTGGCGCGACCCGGAACCGCAGAAGCAGTACGACGTCATCATCATCGGCGGTGGCGGGCATGGGCTTTCCACCGCTTACTACCTTGCCAAGGTGCACGGCATCCGTCGCGTCGCGGTGCTGGAAAAAGGCTGGATCGGCGGCGGCAATACGGGGCGCAACACAACGATCGTGCGCTCCAACTACCGTCAGAAGCCGCTGCACGACCTTTTCGATTTCGCGCTCAACCTGTGGGAGGGGATGAGCGACGACCTCAATTACAACGTGATGTTTTCCCCGCGCGGCGCGCTGTTCCTCGGTCATTCGGACAGCGACATGACGATGCTGGCGCAGCGCGGCGATGCCTTGCGGTGCGACGGGATCGACGCGGATCTGCTGAGCCGCGAACAGGTGCGCAAACTGGTGCCGTTGCTGGACATGTCGGAGCACGCCCGTTTCCCGGTCCATGGCGGCATGATCCAGAAGCGTGGCGGCACGGCGCGGCACGATGCCGTCGCTTGGGGCTATGCCCGCGCCGCCGATGCGCTGGGCGTCGACGTCATCCAGAATTGCGAGGTCACCGGCTTCACCATGGAAGGCGGCCGCATCACCGGCGTGCAAACGACGCGCGGGGCGATCGGCGCGGGCCGGGTCGGCATTTGCGTCGCGGGCAATAGCGGACCGGTCGCGGCGCTGGCCGGTCTAAAACTACCGATCGAGGCGCAGACGCTACAGGCATTCGTGACCGAGCCGGTCAAGCCGATGATCGACACCGTGGTGATGTCGCAATCGCTCCATTGCTACATCAGCCAGTCGGACAAAGGCGGCATCGTGCTCGGGGGCGACCCGGACCAGTTCCCCAGCTATGCCCAGCGTGGCCTGCCCGTGCGGGTCGAGAAGGCGGCCGCCGAAGCCATCGCGCTGGTTCCCGCCCTTTCCCGATTGCGGATGGTGCGATGCTGGGCGGGCACGACCGACATGAGCTTCGACGGATCACCGATCATCTCCGCTTTGCCGGTGGATGGGCTCTATCTCAATGGCGGGTGGTGCTATGGCGGGTTCAAAGCGACGCCGGGATCGGGCTGGTGCTACGCGCATCTGCTGGCGTCCGGCGAGAGTCATAGTCTCGCCAAGCCCTTTGCCTTCGACCGGTTCGAGCGCGGCGCGACCATCGACGAAGCGGGGGTCGGCTTCATGCCGCACTTGCGCTGATGATGCAGATCGATTGCCCACATTGCGGCCCGCGTGCGCAAGTCGAGTTCAAATATGAGCGCACGCTGGATTCGGTGGTGACATTGAACATGTCCGCCCAAGAGGCGGTTCAACGCCTCTACGCCCGCGCTAATCCGCGCGGGGAGGATGATGAACTCTGGCGGCACGGCTTCGGCTGTCGGCAATGGCTGGTGTTGCGGCGCCACCGGGTTACGCATGAGATCGGATCCGTCACGGCATTTGATCCGGCGGTGCATCTGTGAGCGGTCCCGCGCGCATCGCGGGCGGCGCGGAGGCTACGCTGCCCTTCACCTTCGACGGTGTGGAATATCGCGCGCGGGCCGGCGATACGTTGGCAGCGGCTTTGCTCGCGAACGGCGTAGGCCTCGTCGCGCGGAGCTTCAAATATCATCGCCCGCGCGGGATCCTGGCGGCGGGTGTCGAGGAATCGAACGCCCTCGTCACGGTCGGCGAAGGTGGGCGCACCGAGCCGAATACGCGTGCTACCGACCTTTACGTCTATGATGGCCTTGTCGCGCGGAGCCAAAATCGCTGGCCGAACCTGACCTTCGACGTCGGGGCCGTGAACGGGCTGGCGGCACGCTTCCTGACGGCGGGCTTCTATTACAAGACCTTTTTCGGGCCGCCTTCGCGCTGGATGGTCTATGAACGCTTCATCCGTCGCGCCGCTGGATTGGGCGCCGCCCCGACCGAGATCGATCCCGATCGCTACGAGCATCGCGCCGCCTTCTGCGACGTTCTGGTAGTGGGGGGCGGTGCGGCTGGTATCGTCGCCGCTCGCGACGCCTTGGCGGCAGGTGAGCGCGTATTGCTGGTTGAGCAGGATCGCAAGATTACCGGCCCGGTCGAAGGCGCGCACATCCTCACGCGCACCACCGCATCGGGCATATGGGACCACGGCTTTGTCACGCTGGCCGAGCGACTGGTCGAGCCGGGCGAGCCCCCCGCCCCAGGCACTCCTGTGCAACGCATCTGGCATGTCCGTGCCAAGCGTATCGTGCTGGCTACCGGCGCGATCGAGCGGCCGCTGACTTTTGCCGGGAACGACCGCCCCGGGGTCATGCTATCGCAGGCGGTGCGGACCTATATCGCGCGCCACGCCGTGCTGCCAGGCCAGCGCGTGGTAATCGCGACCAACAACGATGACGCCTACGCGACGGCCGCGGCGGTTGCCGCGGCGGGTGGCGACGTCGTCGCCATCCTCGATAGCCGCGCGACCGCGCCTGCTGCCCGCTTCCCGGTTTTCACCGAAGCCGTGCCGTTCTCGACCACGGGCCGCAAGCACCACCTCGCTTCTGTCGCGGCGCGGATCGGCGGCACGATCCGCCACTTCGACGCCGACGTGCTCGCCATGTCGGGCGGCTTCACACCTGTGGTGCATCTCCACAGCCAGGCCGGCGGCAAGCTCGACTGGCGCGAGGATGTGCAGGCATTCGTTCCCGGCGCTTCGCGGCAGGCGGTCACCAGCGTGGGCGCAGCCGCCGGAGACGTGGCTCCCATTGCGCCCATGCCCGCCGACCTGCCCGATCCCAAGCACAGCTTCATCGACTTCCAGAACGACGTGACCGCCGCCGACGTCGATCTGGCGTGGCAGGAAGGCTACCGCTCGGTCGAGCATCTCAAACGCTATACGACGCTCGGCATGGCGACCGATCAGGGCAAGACGAGCAACATGGCTGCTCTCGCGCGCCTCGCGGGCGCGGCGGGCGTGACCATCCCCGAAGCGGGCCTTACCACCTTCCGCGCGCCGTTCACGCCGCTGACACTGGGCGCGATGGCGGGCGCGGATGGTGGCGGTCATGCCGCGCCATCGCGGCGGCTTGCCTTGTACACTCAGCATCAGCGGCTCGCCCCACTGTGGCAACCGCTCGGTTACTGGCACCGCCCGCGTGCCTATCCGGTGAAGGACGAGACGCTGCATCAAGCCGCGATGCGCGAGGCGCGCGCGGTTCGCACCGCCGCCGGCATCGTAGACGTGTCCACGCTGGCGAAGTTCTCGGTCACCGGGCCGGATGCCGCAGCATTTCTAGAAATCGTCTGCGCAACGGGCGTAGCCAAGCTCGCGGTCGGGCGCGGGCGCTACACTTTCATGCTGCGCGAGGACGGCATGGTGATGGACGACGGCACCGTCTGGCGGATCGAGGAACAGCGCTATCTCCTGACCAGTTCGACCGGTGGTGCGGACCGGATGGAGTCGCACCTCAGCTATGCGCGCGCTGTGCTGGCGCCGCATCTGAAAGTTTCGGTCGTCGCGCAGCAGGAGCATCTCGCAGGCATCGCGCTGGCGGGGCCGCTAGCGCGCGAAATCCTTACCGACCTTACCGGGCTGGAGATGCCCGCGCATATGGGCATCACCCACGGTGCGATCGCGGGGTTGCCGGTCCTGATCCTGGCAGCGAGCTATAGCGGCGAGCGGGCGTTCGAAATCTATGCGACCGGACATGCGGCAGGCCCGGTCTGGGACGCGCTGGAGGCGTCCACGCGCAAACATGGCGGCTGTCCTTACGGTCTGGAAGCGCTCGAATTTCTGCGTATCGAGAAAGGCCACATCGTGATCGGCGCGGAGGCGGACGGTCGCACCACGCCGCACGATCTGCAACTGGAAAAGATGGTGCGCAAGAACGGCGGTTTTATAGGCGCTTCGGGTCTGCACCGCATGGCATTATCGGCCGAAAATCGAGTGCAGTTGATCGGCCTGACCAGCGAGACGCCCATCCCCGAAGGCGCAATGCTCATCGCCGCCGAAGGTGCGCCAGTCCAAGGTCATGTCACATCCGCCACTGGTCGCGTGATTGGCACCGGCGCGGTCGCGCTCGGTCTGCTCGCCGGCGGGCGGGCGCGGATCGGGGAAACGTTGCTCGCCGCCTCGCCCACCCGCGGGCGATCGGCGCGTGTACTCGTGACCACACCGGTTTTCTACGACACCGAAGGAACGCGTTATCGTGACTGACGCGCCTGTCTCGTTCACGATCGCCGCTGCAGACGATGTCGTCGTGCTGGATCTGTGGGAGGGCACTCTGCCTGCCTTCCCGCCAGCGATCCGCGCCTTGCAGGTCGAACCGTGCCGCTGGTGGCTGATCGGTGCCGGGACCGATGCCATCGACCTCGCCGGAAGCGGCGCGCTCGCGCCGGTCGGCGGCGGGCTGATGCGAGCGACGTTCACCGGCGCAGGCTGGCGCTGGTTGCTCTCGGTCAGCGGTTGGCTCGACACCGAAAGCCCCGTTTTGGCTCCCGGCCACATCGCAGCCAGCACGATCCACCACGTACCGGTCTGGATCGCACCAGCTGGCGACGAATCCTGCGAGGTATATCTGCCCGGCAGTTACACAGCCAGTCTGGAAGATCTGTGGAACCATGCGATCGGCACGCCATGAGGCTGGGGTTATAAGAAAAATTGGGGGGCACACGATGACATCTGGCACACCGAACCTGGCCCAGCCGGAGCTTGCCCAACCAGCACTGGCAAGGGCGCGCTGGTACGTCGTGATCGTCCTTGGGCTGGTCTATGCGCTGAACATCGCCGACCGTTATGTCGTGTCGACTGTGCTGGAACCGATCCGCAAGGAATTCCATCTTTCCGATACCGGTGTTGCCTGGCTGACCGGGGTGGCGCTCGCATTCTTTTACATCTCGGTCGGGTTGCCGATCGCGAAAGTCGCGGACCGCGCAAACCGCCGCAACATCGTGGCGGGTGCGATGATCGTTTGGTCGGCCATGACCGCGTTGCTCGGTCTCACACAAAATTACTGGCAGTTCCTCGTCGCGCGGATCGGCGTCGGCATCGGCGAGGCAGGCGGGACGCCGCCCTCCACCTCGATCATCGCCGACAATTTTCCGCGTGGACGGCGCGCATTCGTTCTCACCATCTATGCGCTGGGCTTGCCGCTAGGCGCCTGGCTCGGCTCGACCGTAGCGGGCTGGGTGGTCGACTATTTCCACAGTTGGCGCGCGGCGTTCATCGCACTCGGCATTCCCGGTGTCATCTTCGGCATTCTCATTCTGCTGACCGTGCGCGAACCGGTGCGCGGGCGATTCGAATATATAAACGAGAGCAGCGCCCCCGCCGCGACCTTCCTGGAGACGTGCAACTTCCTGTGGACGCAAAGGTCGGCCTGGCACATCAACGCCGCAGGTACCGTGATCTGCCTGTGGGGCTGGGGTCTGTTGTGGTGGACGCAAACCTATTTCGAGCGCGAATACGGCCTGACCACCGCGCAGGCGGGCGAGCGGCTCGGCACCATTTATTTCTGGGCAGGCAGCGGCGCGACGATCGCGACCGGGCTGATCCTCGCCCATCCCTCGATGCAGGATCCCAAGCGCGCGGCATGGATGCTCGCCGTGCTGGTGACGTTCTCCACCATCCCGTCGTTCATCGCCTATCATACCCACTCGCTCGGCGTGGCGACGGCGATGTTGTGGCTCGTGGTGCCGACCGCTTATCTCTATGTCGGGCCAACCATGGCGCTGCTGCTCAACTTCTTGCCGCCCTCGATGCGCGCTCAGGGCATGGCGATCAGCCTGCTCACCGCAAACGTTGCCAATTTGATCATCGCGCCAAGCATCGTCGGCTGGATCAGCGACGCGCTTGCGGGCCGGATGGGCAATGCGGAATCGCTGCGCTACGCGCTTATGGCACTGTCGCTCACCGGCTTCTGGGCCGCCTACCATTATTGGACGAGCGTCCGATCTTATACCGCCGATGATGCGCGCGTGCGCAACTTCGGCAAGCCCGACGCCACGATCACGGAGCCTTGATGCCAACCCAATCCTTCATCCTGACACTGTCCTGTCAGGACCGTTCCGGTATCGTAGCTGCGGTCTCAGCGCACATCTTCGTGTGTCATGGCAACATCACCGATTCGAGCCAATATAACGATGCGGATTCGGGCGGCTTCTTCATGCGCACTGCCTTCGCCATACCCGAACATGCCGATGCAGGCGTGCTGCGCTCCGGCTTCGAAAGCCTCGCAACGCGCTACGGCATGACGCTCACGCTGCGCCCGGCGGCCGAACGGCAGAAGGTACTGATCCTCGTCTCGAAGTTCGACCATTGCCTGGTCGATCTGCTCTACCGCCGAAGGATCGGCGAGTTGGACATGGATGTGGTGGGTATTATCTCCAACCATCCGATCGAGGCGTTCGGCGCGCTCGATCTGGCGGGCATCCCCTTCCATCACTTGCCGATCACGCCTGCGACCAAGGCACAACAGGAGGCGCGGATCTGGGAAATCCACCAATCGACCAACACCGATCTCGTCGTGCTGGCGCGCTACATGCAGATCTTGTCGGATGACCTTTCGGCGAAGTTCGAGCATCGCTGCATCAACATCCACCACAGCTTCCTGCCCGGTTTCAAGGGCGCCAAGCCATACCATCAGGCCCATCGGCGCGGTGTAAAAGTGATCGGCGCGACGGCGCATTACGTGACCGGCGATCTCGATGAAGGGCCGATCATCGAGCAGGACGTCGAGCGCATCAGCCATGCCGACAGCGCGGACGATCTCGTTCGCAAGGGCCGCGATATCGAGCGACGGGTGCTGTCACGTGCGGTGGGTCTTCACCTGAGTGGGCGCGTACTTGCCAATGGCGCGCGGACCATCGTCTTCCGCGATTGAGGGAGCGACCATGAGCGCCTTGCTGATCCTTGCCGCTATCGTTGCAGGCCCAACAGATGCGCCGAACACCTATCGCCAGCCCGAGACATGGCTGTGCCGGCCGGGCCATTCCGATCTGTGCGGCAGCGATCTCGCCGCGACGGTGGTGACGCCGGACGGCGCGATGCGGGTCGAACCGGCCAGGCGCGCCGCGACGCCCAAAGCCGATTGCTTCTACCTCTACCCCACCACCTCGATGGATCCCGCCCCGCATAGCGACATGATCGCGGGCGACGCCGAGCGCGGGATGGTCGTGTCGCAGGCGGCACCCTTACGGAGCGCGTGTCGCGTGTTCGCGCCGCTCTACCGCCAGGTGACGCTGCCCGCGCTACGTCTGGCGATGAGCAAGGGGACGAAGCTGACGGCAGCGGATTTCGCGCTCCCCTATGCCGATGTGCTGGCGGCGTGGCGCGACTATCTGGTGCATGACAATCATGGCCGGCCATTCGTGCTGGTCGGCCATAGCCAGGGTTCGGCGATGCTTAAGCAATTGCTGGCGGATGAGATCGACGGCAAGCCGATCGCGCGGCAGATGCTCTCTGAACCGTCCCGGGTTTCTCGGAGGCTTCTACTTGTGAGAAGGAGCTACCATGAGCAAGACGACGAACAAGTTTTC
>NZ_JASJVC010000069.1:0-18224 GCF_035019905.1 Sphingomonas sp. 10B4
AACCTTTCTCTACACTAAATCAGTAGGTTAAGCTACGCTCGCCAACCCGATGGGCATCTAACCAGTTGTTTCGACAAGCTGCTTGCGGAAGGTAGCGAGCCGCGCTCTGTAGCCGTCGGCATCGCCATATTCGAGGAACTGGTGATAGCATTTGTGAGGATCGTAGACTTGAGGGCATGTTTGATCGGACACCAATATTGTTCGGTGCGGCTACTGATCTCGCGGACATAGCCGACCAGACCGTTTGCAAAGGCGCCGAACAGGCAGTTCGCCGCCTCGATCCGGTTGAGATAGGCCAGATGCTGACGATCAAGAACGACGTAATCAGCGCGCCGAACCCGCGAAATGCCGTAGGCCCGAAAGCAGATCGCCTGGTAGAGGCTCACCCAGATATCCACTAGAATCGGTGGCACGATCAGCGAGTAGATCACCGGTGACGTCACCGTCGCCGTGAAACTCGATTCTGCGTGGAACCGGGAAACCTTCATCCATACGGCGCGATGCTCCGTCACGACGCCTTGCTCAAAGCCGACAAGACCCGCCGCGAGCTTAACGCCCAAAATCTTGCGCCTTGCCTCTATTTCCCGGTCCAGTTCGCCCTGGAGGTCGACAATCTGTGCGGCCAGTTCCTGCATACGCTGGGTCATCGGATCTCCCAGACAAGGCTGATTGCCCGTTGGCATTAGATGCGGGGAGGAGGACGAGACAGGGTCGGAAAACACCCATTGTCACCGCAACGTAGCGCTGATCGTTCTCGGCCATACGCGAATGCGTAGTATCCGAGCCTGACGCCAGGCCCTCAATGTCGCTAGCTTAATGCTCTTCATCGCGCGAACCGTCGCACGCTCCAATCGTGGGTATTGTTTCGTCCAATGGCTAGGCCTCGACGTTCAAATGAAAGCGGTAGCGTCGCGCGATCGGCGGTCATCATAGCAGCCGTTCTGACTGGATTTGCACTCGCCTGGTTGCTGCGATCCGTCGTACTCCTGGCCTTCGCAGCTATGCTGTTCGGCGTTGTGTTCTACACCGTCGCTGCACGTATCGCAAAGTCTACAGGCCTAGGACATGCGCTTAGTTTGACGGTCGCGGTCATTCTACTGCTCGTTGTGAGCGTCGCGCCGTTTTACCTGTTCGGCAATGTTGTCACTGCGCAAATGCAGGCGCTCATCCTCAAGCTACCAAGCGCATGGGCCCACTTCAGGCAGCATATCGGTCATCCTGAACTGGATGTGCAGACGATGAGCCAGCTTCGGGCCATGATCCCCGATGGTGGATCTATCCTCAGCGCTGTCAGCAGTATAGCTGGAACCGTTGGAAGCGCAATTTCCGGTATCATTTTGGCATTGATAAGCGGCATCTACCTTGCAGCTTCGCCCGATGGGTACGTTAATGGACTCGTTGAGCTGTTCCCAGGCCACTTTCGCCCTCATATCCGCGCCGGGATCGAGGCAGGCGGTCTCGCGCTGCGCAAATGGCTTCTAGGGCAGATGATAGCGATGGTCATCGTCGGCTCGCTGGCCGGGATAGGGCTGTGGGCGCTCGGCATCCCGTCGCCGCTCGCGTTGGGGCTCATCGCAGGGATGCTGGAGTTCGTGCCGACCGCTGGCCCTATCGCATCCGCAATTCCGGCCATCCTGATCGCATTCTCGCTAGGATGGGAGCGAGCTCTCCTGACTTGCGGCCTCTTTCTCGTCATTCAGCAGATCGAGGGTAACGTGATCTCGCCGCAGATACAGCGCCGGACTGTCGACCTGCCGCCCGCACTCACGCTGTTCTCACTGCTGGCGTTCGCTTTGCTATTTGGCATGCTTGGAATCGTCCTCGCCGCCCCCCTAACGGTAGTCCTATTTGTCTGGGGGAAAATGTTTGTCAGGCGCGGGATGCCAAGCGCCAAGCCCCTTGAGGCCATATCGGACATACCAAGTGCGCTGGCAGCAACGACCGCTACCTCCGGCACAAAGCATCCATCGGTTTGAGACTGATCGCGTTGCAGGCAGGATCCATAACAACGCCAACCGATCATATGGGTCTCAACGTCGGCTCTCTGGGTAAGTAGCTGTGAACGCGATAGAGATCATAAGCACGGGTAGATTCGCACCTATGGTAGCTCTAGTTCAAGGTCGCGAACAGACTCGCTGAGAACGCATGGCGCGGACAGGGTCTGCTCCGCGTCAGTCCATTAACGTTGCTTTTGCGACCCTTTCTGCCGCTGCACCTTTGCCCGTCGATGGCGCGAGCCGTTCAGAATCTTGGTTGTGGCGGCGCGCTTCAAGGATTCAGCGCACATCAGGTAGATGAGGACCAGCAGAATGATACCGCCAGTCATGGCAAGGGGCGGGGTCTGAAAACCGAAGAGCGCAGCCGCCGGCGTGAACGGCAGCGCCACCGCAACCAGTAGAGCACCCAGCGACGTGGCCACGAGGATCGGTCTCGGCCGATCCGCCCAAGGCCTCCCATTCGTGCGGATGACGAAGATGACCAGGATTTGCGTCGCCATCGATTCCAGGAACCAGGCCGTGCGGAACTCGGGTGGTGAAGCGTGGAACAAGAAGATCAGCCCGCCGAACGTGAACAGGTCGAAAACCGATGACAATGGTCCCATGACCGCGGCAAATCGGATCAGCGCGTGCATATCCCATCGTTGCGGCCTGACTATGGCTTCGGGCCTCACAGCGTCGAACGGGATCCCGATTTCGGAGATGTCGTAGAGCAGGTTGTTGAGAAGGATTTGCGTCGGCAGCATCGGCAGGAACGGAAGAAACAGCGATGCGGCCGCCATAGAGAGCATGTTGCCGAAATTAGAACTCATGCCCATCCGTATATATTTGAGGATGTTCACGAAGGTTCGCCGTCCTTCCTCCACGCCATCCGCGACGACAGCAAGATCCTGATCCAACAGGATCATGTCTGCGGCTGCCTGCGCGACGCCGGTTGCGCCCGACACGGACAGGCCAATATCCGCGGCCTTGAGCGCCGGAGCGTCGTTGATGCCGTCGCCGAGATAGCCCACCACCGCGCCGCCTGCTTGCAGTGCGCGAACCAAGCGGGATTTTTGATCGGGTGCGAGGCGGCCATAAGCATGAACTGATCGGACCTGTATGGCCAACGCATCGTCACTGAGATGCTCGATATCGGCCCCCGACAGAACGCGACGGGCATCTAGACCTACCAGCCCGCTCAGCCGCCTGACCACGATCGGGTCGTCGCCCGACAGAATTTTGAGCCGGATTCCCTGTGCCGCGAGACGGGCGACCGCGGCGGCGGCAGTCGGTTTGGGCGGGTCGGCGAAGGCGCACAGCCCCTCGAAAACAAGCCCTGTTTCATCAGCAGTCCCCGGATCGCGGCGGCCCTCGGTCCAGGCGCGGGATGCGACGGCGATCGCGCGAAGACCATCCTTCTCGGCAAGATCCTTGACCCGGGCGAGCACTGCGGCGCGTCCACTATCTTCCATCACGCTATTGGCACCGCCGTTTCGCGACGCCGTGCAAAGCGCGATGATAGCGTCCGGGGCACCTTTGGCGATCAGCACATCGCCCTCAGGTCCTCCAGCGACAATTGATCCCAGTCTCCGGTTGAAATCGAAGGCGTGGCGCCCGAGCAACGTCCAGCCCGACGTCGCCGTCGGGTTACCCTCTACAAGCGCTGCATCAAGCGCCCCACGATCCCCGCCGAGAATTGCGGCGATCGCGGCGAGGCGGCTTGGACGGGGATCAAGCGTTCCCGAACACGCGATGCTCTGCGCCAGCGTGATATGTGCTGAGGTAAGCGTGCCGGTCTTGTCAGTGCACAGCACCGTCATTGCACCTAGATCATGGATAGACACGAGCCGTTTTACGATCACCTTGCGCCGCGCCATGCGGATGGCGCCGCGTGACAGGGTGACGGTCGTGATCATCGGCAAAAGTTCAGGTGTAAGCCCAACCGCCAACGCGACCGCAAACAGCAACGATTGCAGCAACGGGCGCCCGAAGAATACGCTGGTCGCCAACACGACCAGCACCAGTGCCATCGTCAGTCGCATCACCAGAAGGCCATAGGCACGCAGATCGGCCTGAAAAGGCGAGGTCTCCGCGGGCTGATTGAGGGCAGACGCCGCGGCCCCGAAGATCGTCGCCGCTCCAGTGTTGATTACCAGGACGACTGCCTCGCCAGTCTGGGCGACCGCGCCGCGAAACACGGCTCCACTAGCCTGGCTCGCGGACAAGCCCGTAACAGGGCCAGGCCTTTTCTCGACAGGATACGGCTCGCCCGTAAGTGCGGCTTCGTTTGCAGCGAAAGCGTCGCTTTCGATCACGAGTCCGTCGGCAGGAACGATATCACCCACGCGGACGCGTATCATGTCGCCCGGCACCACATTTCCCACGGGCACCTGAGCATACGTGCCGTCGCGGCGTACTTCCGCAGTAAGGGCGACAGACTTCCGAAGGACGTCAGCTGCGCGAATGGCATGGCCCTCCTGCACCGTATCCAATCCAATCGACAGAATAAGGATCGTCGCAATGATTGATCCGCCGACGAGATCCCCCGTCCCGGCCGATACCAGCGCGGCAGCAAGCAAGATCAGTGACAGCGGCTCCAGCAGCCGACGAAGAATGGTCCGAAGAGCGCTCGCGCTTTTGCCTACGACATCGGCGTTTAGGCCATAGCGCCCGAGCCTATCGGCGGCCTCTGCGCTACTGAGCCCTGCGTCGCCGCAACGCAACGTGGCCCGCAGATCATCGACGGAACGCGTCCAGAAGGGCGCGTGGTCAGGCTCGCCTCGAGTCCCCGTCGGGTCGGATATGATCGGTTCTGCGGCATGGACCGGTTGGATCATTCTGCGAGCACCCCTGTCCGAACGGCTGGCGGCCAGGCGAGGACTATGGGCCGCGCATCCGGTTGATTCTGCCGTCGCGGCGATACAATGCGGCGCGGTGGCGTCAGCATACGGGCAGCCACCAGCAGGTCATGGCACCAGTACAGCGGCACCGTCGAACCGGCCTGCGCGCAGGTCGTCGAGTGCCTGGTTGGCCTGTTCCAGTGGGTAGACGGTCGTCTTCACGACGATGCCCATCTTCGGGACAAGGCCAAGGAAATCGATTCCGTCTTGTCGTGTGAGATTGGCGACCGACAGGAGTTGCCGCTCTTCCCAGAGGATGTCGTAGGGGAAGCTCGGAATATCGCTCATGTGGATGCCCGCGCAGACGACCCGCCCGCCCTTGCGCACTACCTTGAGTGCCACCGGCACGAGATCGCCAACGGTGGCGTAGATGATCACAGCATCGAGGGGTCCTGGCGGCATTTCGTCCGAGCCGCCCGCCCAGGTCACGCCCAGGCTGCGCGCGAACTCTTGTGTTCCAGTGTCGCCCGGCCGCGTGAATGCAAAGACTTCGCGACCCTGCCATTTGGCGACTTGTGCGACGATATGGCCGGCGGCGCCAAAACCGTAAATGCCCAAGCGCTTACCATCGCCGGCGATCTCCAAAGAGCGCCAGCCGATCAATCCGGCGCACAGCAGCGGTGCGAGCGACACGTCGCTGCCCGTCTCACCAAGTGGAAATGCAAAGCGCGCATCGGCAATCACCGCGGTCGCGAAGCCGCCATCACGGGTGTACCCTGTAAACAGCGGCGCATCGCAGAGGTTCTCTCTATGCGCCTTGCAGTAATAACACACGCCGCAGGTGTGGCCGAGCCAAGGGATGCCGACCCGTTCTCCCAGTTGGAGATCGGATACATTCGAGCCGATTGCGTCAATCCGGCCGACGATCTCATGGCCCGGAATTATCGGCGATTTCGGGTTCGGCAGTTCGCCGTCGAAAACGTGCAGATCGGTGCGGCAGACGCCGCACGCGAGAACCTTGACGCGGACTTCCCCAGGGCCGGGCTGACGGTCGGGCAATTCCGTCCATACCAGCGGCGTTCCAGGTTTATTGAGTACCATTGCCTTCATGGTCGGCCAGTCCTTCGCTATGCGCCTGCCGACGAGGGCAGGGTAGGGGCGGTCACGTTCTTCAGGATCCGTCTGCGCCTTGAACTTCTGGAGAACCTTCGGCAGAGCATCCGGCAGATCTTCCGCGATCAGCCCCAGCCCGAATTCCGCGGCCGCTGCGCCGTGCACCCAGACGCCGGCTGCAGCCGCCTTGAACGGGGTCATGCCTTGCGCCAGCAAAGCGGCGATAAAACCGGTCAGAACATCGCCGCTGCCTCCGGTCGCGAGTTGCGGCGGTGCGTTTGCATTGATGATGGCGCGACCATCGGGGCTTGCGATGACGGTATCGGGGCCCTTGAAGACTACGACCGCGCCGCTCTGCCGCGCGGCGGCACGCGTGCGCTCCAGCTTGTCACCGTCAAAATGGAACAGCCGCATGAACTCGCCCGCGTGCGGCGTCATCACGCACGGCCCGACGATCGCCCCGAACAGATCCTCCGGTGCCTCGGCGAACGATGTAAGAGCATCCGCATCGAGCACGATCGGCCTTTTGGTTGCAAGCGCTGCAAGCACGTACGCTCGCGTCGATGCGCCGACGCCAGCCCCGGGCCCGATAGCGATCGCATTGCGACGTTCGTCCGCCAGCAGGTCCCGCCATCCCGCCACCCCAGCGAAGTCGCATACAATGGCGTTGATGAGCGAACCCGCATAAAGGCTCCACACCTCCGTCGGTGCGGCGAGCGTTACCATGCCGGCGCCCGCACGAGACGCGGCCAGCGTGGTCATGCGGCTGGCACCAGTAATAGTCGCGCCGCCCAGAACAAGCACTTCGCCACGCGTATATTTGTAGCTCTGGGGCTGGGGCCACGGGTAGGATGCCTGCCAGAGACCGGGATCGTTTTCCCAGCAATCGGATGCAATCGCATCGAGCACCGATATTGGCGTTCCGATGTCGGTAACGACGACTGCGCCACACAGCGCTCGCCCTGGGTAGAGCAGATGGCCCGGTTTCTTGCGGAAGAACGTAACCGTCAGGTCGGCAGGTGCCGCATCCCCGCGAACCAGCCCCGACGCGCCATCGAGGCCACTGGGGACATCTACTGCACACACCGGAATCTTCCGGGCTTTCAGCACCTCGATCATGACCAGCGCTGGCCCGTCGAGCGGTCTCGCCAGGCCAGCGCCGAAGATTGCATCGACGACAATCCCTGCGCCTTCAAGGCTTTCGGGATCGAAAGGTGTCAACGCCCCGTTCCAGGCCGCCGCCGCATGCGCGGCCTCGCCAGTGAGCTTCTCGCGCGTGCCGAGCAACGCCACTTTCACCGGCCATCCTGCAGCCTCGAGATGCCGCGCGACGACAAACCCGTCGCCACCATTGTTGCCGGGGCCGCACAGAACCGTAACCGGCTGCATCGGCCAGCGGCCGCCAAGGGCAACCGCAACGGCTGCGCCGGCCGCCTCCATCATGGCAATGCCGCCGACGCCAGCCGCTTCGGCCGCGCGATCGGCAGTGCCCATCTGTGCTGGGGTCAGGAGCGCAACTGAATCCCGTTGCCATGTGTCGCAAGCAATACTGTCGGGATCGCTCATCTTCAGTGGATTCCTGCTTGCGGCCGTCCGCGTGGGTCAAGCCGTGGGTACGGGGTCGCCGCCCGCCACGGCAGGGTCGGAATTCACTTACACTGACGCCTTTTCGGGAAGCGGCATCGCAACGCGAAAGCGCCAATCAGTCGTAAAAAGTCGCCGCGTGGTGTGGCGCGGGCGGCTTAGGGCGCCCGCTCACGGATGCGGACTAGGTCAGCACGTTCCCGTGTCCGGGCGAACGTCGATAGGGATGAGTAGTTTCTGACGCTGATGTCACGACCAGATGAATCCTACCTCGTAATGGCTCGACCGCGCCGAAAAGGTGATCCTCGAGGTCAATCGCTGGCAAAACCCCGCGCTGGAGGGGATGCAGGACATCTATTACGGCACCGCGCTGCCACCGCACCGCGTGCCAATCCCGCTGGTCCGGCCCGATGATCGGATCGGCGACGCGTATTTTCGCGTCGATCCCGACAAGATCGTCGCGATCGTCGAAACGGAAGCACCCGATCGCAACCTGCCGTTCGCTGCCCCCGATGCCGCGGCGCATGCAATCGCGGGGCATCTGATCGAGTTCTTCAGGCATGAGGTCGCCCGCGGACGATTGCCGTCGTCGCTGCTGCCGCTCCAGTCGGGCGTCGGCAATATCGCGAATGCAGTGTTGACCGGGCTGATCGATGGCCCGTTCACCAACATGACATCGTATACCGAGGTGATTCAGGACGGCATGCTCGACCTGCTGGACTCGGGAAAGTTGCGGATGACGTCGGCAACCGCCTTCTCGCTAAGTCCGGAGGCGGCCACTCGCCTCAACGCCGACCTCGACCGTTATCGCAATACAATGATCCTCCGCCCCCAAGAGATCAGCAATCATCCCGAGCTGATCCGTCGACTTGGCTGTCTTGCGATGAACGGGCTGATCGAGGCGGACATTTACGGCAACGTCAATTCCACACACGTGATGGGGTCACGCATCCAGAACGGCATTGGTGGCTCGGGCGATTTCGCGCGCAACGCCTATGTGTCGATCTTCATGACGCCATCGACGGCCAAGGCGGGCAAGATATCGGCGATCGTCCCTCAGGCCAGCCATGTCGACCATATCAGCCAGGATGTGCAGGTGCTGGTGACCGAACAAGGCCTTGCCGATCTGCGCGGGCTCAGTCCCAAACAACGTGCCACGCTCATCATCGACCGCTGTGCGCATCCCGACTATCGCCCCGCACTCGCTGATTATTACGCCCGCGCACGGGCCGGATCATACGGCCAGCAGTCGCCGTCGCTGCCGGGTGAGGCGCTGTCGTGGCATCAGCGCTTCATGGAAACGGGCTCGATGCGTTTCTGACGGCAGGGGGGGCGTGGCTCCGAGCCCCGGACACCAAAGCGGCATCACCGTTGGAATGAAGGCCAATCGGCAGGATCGGCCTGAGTGGTGGCAAGTCCTGGTTGCGGCGAAGACCCCTTGGCAGAGCGTGTTCCTGTGGCTCGGGGGGCAACGTATCGCGCTTGCGCCTGATCAACGGCTGTCGGCGCACCGATCGCTTGGGTATGAAAAGGCATTTGGGAGCGCCTCCCATCTGCGCTCCCTTAAGCCGCCGGCGTGAAGCGCTAACCGCGAACGTCGTAGCGATCGAGCATCATCACCTTGTCCCAGACCTTCACGAAATCGCGGACGAACCGGGCTTGTCCGTCGCTCGCGGCATAGACATCGGCGACCGCGCGCAATTGGCTGTTCGCACCGAAGACCAGGTCGCAGCGCGTCGCCTGGAACCGCGTGACGCCGCTCTTGCGGTCATCGAGCGTGAAGGTCATGCCTTGGTCGTCCGCCTTCTTCCATTCGAAGTCCATGCTGGTCAGCACGGTGAAGAAGTCGTTTGACAGTACGTCGATCTGATCGGTGAATCTGCCGTACGCAGACCCGTCATGATTGGCGCCCATCACCCGCAGGCCACCGACCAGCGCGACCCATTCCGGCGCGGTGAGGCCGAGCAGATGCGCCTTGTCGAGGAACATCGCCTCGGGCGATACATCCGGGGCGATCTGTTCGTAGCGGTCGTCGACATAGTTGCGGAACCCATCGACGACGGGCTTCAGCCAGGTGAACATCTCGACGTCGGTCAGGTCCTGCGTCGTATCGCGCCGCCCCGGCGTGAAAGGCACGGTGACGGGAACGCCGGCTGCGAATGCCGCTTGCTCGATCGCCGCACAGCCGCCCAGCACGATCAGGTCCGCGAGCGAAACCCCGGTGGTGCCTGCATGCTTGGCGTTGAAGTCCGTCATCACCCCGCGCAGCGCCGCGATGACGGGGACGGTGCGCCGGTTGACCGTCCAGTCCTTTTGCGGGGCGAGTGCCAGCCGTCCGCCGTTCGCGCCGCCCCGCTTGTCGCTGTCGCGATAGGTCGACGCGGCAGAAAAGGCCGTGAACACCAGATCCGACCGTGAAATATGCTTCGCCACGATCGCCTGCTTGAGCACCGCGACGTCGCCCTCCGCGATCGGACGATGGTCGAGCGGGGGAATCGGATCCTGCCACAACAGGCCGTCCTCGTTCCGCTTCTCGGGTCCAAGATAGCGTTCGCGCGGACCCATGTCGCGGTGGGTGAGCTTGTACCATGCCTTCGAGAAAGCCTGGGTAAAGGCGTCGAAATCGCCGAGGAATTTCTCGCAAACCTGCCGATAGTCCGGATCGACCTTGAGCGCGATGTCACTGGTCATCATCATCAGCGGGTTCATCCGCCCCGAAACATGCGCGTCCGGCGTCCTGGGCGCAGTCGGATCCACCGGCGTCCATTGCAATGCACCCGCCGGACTCCTGGTCTGTTCCCATTCGAACCCAAACAGGTTCTCGAGATAGCTGTTGTCCCACTGAGCCGGGTTGGGCGTCCAGCTGCCTTCGATACCGTTGGTCATTGTATATTCTGCAAAGCCGGTGCCTTCGGGGTTCTGCCAGCCCATGCCCATCGCCTCGATCGGTGCGATCTCTGGCGGCGGACCGACCTCGCCCGGACTGACCATCCCGTGACTCTTGCCGAACGCATGGCCACCCGCGATCAACGCGACGGTTTCCTCGTCGTTCATCGCCATGCGTGTGAAGGCGATGCGGATATCGCGGGCCGATCCCACAGGATCACCCTTGCCGTATGGTCCTTCGGGATTGACGTAAATCAGCGCCTGATGCGTTGCGGCCAGCGGGTTTTCGAGATCATAGTCCGCATCGCCATTCTGCCCGCGCCACCGCTTGTCGCGCGTCACCATGCTGTCGGACGCCGGCGACCCGGTGGGATCCCAGACTTCTGGACCCCAATAGGTGCTCGTATCGGCCTCCCAAGCATCATGCCGACCGCCCGCAAAGCCATAGGTCGGAAACCCCATGATCTCGAGCGCGCAATTGCCCGTCAGCACCATCAGGTCGCCCCAGGACAGCGCGCTCCCGTATTTCTGCTTGATCGGCCAGATCAACCGACGCGACTTGTCGGTGTTGCCATTGTCCCACCAGCTGTTGATCGGCGCGAAGCGCTGCAGCGCCTCACCGGCGCCACCACGGCCATCTGCGATGCGGTACGTGCCCGACGCGTGCCACGCCATGCGGATCATTTGCGGACCGTAATTACCGTAATCCGACGGCCACCAGGCCACCGACGAGGTCAGGAAGGTCTTGATGTCCTGCTTGAGCGCCGCATAATCGAGGCCATCGAACGCCGATGCATAGTCGAAATCGTCGCCCAGCGGGTTGGCTTGCGGACCGTTCGAATGAAGCTGCTCGACCTTGAGCCGGTTCGGATACCAGTTCGACAAGGTCGGCGGCGTACCCAACGTGCCGCCAATGCGGTCGCCGCCAAACGGGCATTTGCCAGCCATCTCGAAGCTGTCGGTGTTGGTCTTGTCGGTTTTGATATCGAGCGTGATGCTATCCTTTATAGTTGTAGCCCGCGGCCGCTGCGCGATGCCGGGAGGCTGGTCTGTCTTGGACAGGCATGCCGTTGCCGCCTGCGACCGAACGGCCGAAGACGGAATGCCGGTCGCACAAGGCACGGACGTGCGCGCATCGCCGCGAAATCGCGTCCCGGATCGGCGGTATCCGCACTATCGGTGGAGCGTCCGGATCGCATCGACGATCACCTTGGGACTGTGCAGTCCCTTATACACGGGCGGCGGCGCCTTATCGAGCTTGAGTAGCGTGTAGACCGCCGTCATCGCGCAGCGGATCGAATATTCAACGGTGAACACCACGTCCTCGGGCTGTTCGGCGAACTGCCCGAGAAAGGCGAGGTTCGTCGATCCGGTCGGCACCACCAGCGGCCGGTCGCCCGCCTTGCGTGGCATGAACTGGCTGGTGATATACGGCATCGCGCAGGGGATGCAGGTCGATGCCGCGAGCACCGCTGCGCTGTCGGGCGCGCTGAAGCGCAGATGGCCGAGCACTTCCTCCAGGATCTCCTTGCCGGTGCAGTCGACCAGCGGCTTCTTGACGTAATCGCCAGGGCGATCGTGGAACAGGCCATAGCCCCACCATACCGCGACGCCCTCGGGCTGCCCCGGGAAGAAGGGCTGGTGATAGATCGACAGCGTCAGCAGCCAGGCGGATTGCTTGAAGGTGATCAGCCCGCCGGTCCCCGCCGCGCTCCCGCTGAAGCGCTCCATCAGTTCCAGGAACAACGGATCCTTGACCGTGACGGTGAAGGAGATCCAGGAACTCTCTTCCACATTGCCGTTGAAGGCGGCGGGGTTGCCGAAGGCGGGCCGGCCCTCCGCCAGCTTTTCCCACAGCTTCCACGCGCCCGAATGGTTGGTCGCATCGAGACCGGGGGCCTTGGTCATCGACCCAAATGCCTTGTCCGCGGTCATCGAGCCGTTGGTGACGAACACCAGGTCGCCGGGCGCAACCGGAATCGCCTCGGGGCCGTCTGCAGTCAGCGTCGAAATGCTCGTCACGGTGACCGCGTCGCTGCCCGCAGCGAAGCCCAGGTCCTCGACGCGGACACCGTGGCGGAACTGGACACCGCGATCCTTCAGCCAGCCCATGAGCGGCACGATCATGCTGTCATACTGGTTGTAGACGGTGCGATAAATATCGTGCTGAACATCGATCGTCGAGAAATGGTGGACGAAACGCCGCAGATAGCGGCGGAATTCGATCGCGCTGTGCCACGGTTCGAACGCGAACAGCGTGCACCATTCCATCCAGAAATTGGTCTCGAAAAAATGGGGCGTGAAGCAATCGGTGATGCGCTTGTCGTCGAGCAGGCTCTCGGGCTCGCCGATCAGCGTGACGAGGTTTAGCCGGTCATGCTCGGTGAAACCCATGGAATGAGCGTCGGGCACGCTGCCGTCGCGATTGACCAGCCGGACCTTGTTGTCCCACGGCCATTTCGCGGCGGCGCGGTTGGTTTCCTCGGTCACCGAAATGGCGGGGTCGGTCGCCGAAGGGATGCCGTCGAACAGGTCGAAGGTACATTGATACATCGCCTCGAACATGCGGCTGCCGCTCATGAAATAGCCGTCTCCCGCGGTCCCGTGCGCATCGAATGCGCCGCCGGTCTGGTGGCTTTCCTCGAGGATCGTGATGTCCTTGCCGGCGACGTCGCCGTCGCGCAGCAGGATCGCCGCCCCCGCAAGCGAGGCGATGCCGCTGCCGACGAATGTATAGCTGCTCATGAGATGACGATCCTTTGTGCGAAGGATTTGGCGATAGTATCGTTCCCGTGAGGCGGGCAGCGTCGGAAATTACTTACGGCACCGACCTCGGCGACGATCGCTTCGTCGAACGTCAGAACGCCAGGGCGACGGCGATTTGCGGGGCGACGTAAGCGGGGGTATTGCGGCCCGCGACGGACAGCTCGACCCCCGCGATGAGCCCGGCGCGGGCCGACCAGTTATATTCGAGCGCTGGCGCCAGAATCGTGCGCGATGCGGGAAGGCCCGTCGTTCGTCGCGCCGTACCGCTTGCATCGACGCCCGTCAGGCGCGAACGGCCGGCATCGCTGCGCACTACATCGAGCGCAACCACCCAGCGTTGATCGATCGCATAGCCGGCGGCCAAACCGACCTGCGCGGACACGCCCGGTGTGGCGTGGCCGACGAAGCCATCCGCCGATCCGTAGACGCTCAGATCGCGAACGTCCGCCGACGCCAGCGCCTCGGTTACGGAGGCGAAAAGGCGGATGCGAACCGGGTGGCCGCCCTTGGTGTCGAACAGCGATTCGACGACGATGCCCTGCTTGGCCAGCAGCCCGCCCGTGCCGAGGCCGTCGAGCGCGGTCGTCAGCTGATCGTATCGACCGATCGGCAGCACCATGCCTGCGCTCGCGGTGATCGAGGGCGATCCGGTTCGGCCATTCTCGTCCTTCAGTCGATATTCGAGCTCGACGGGCAAGTCGGCGATTCCGAGGCCGCGCGGGTCATGCCCAACGGTCACGCGGACGACCGTCGGCAGCGCCTGAAAGCTCAGCCGGTCGGTGAGCGCATATTTCACGACCGTCACCGACTGCATCTGATGCACGCCGTCGCCGCCGGAGTGGCGATGGCCCTGATCGTCATAGGCGCGGGTATCGATCTTGTAGATGAGATAGGGTTCGATCGCGAGCGTCCCGGCCGTCGACAAAGCTGGCGAGGACGCCTCGAGCGAACCGGTGAACCATTGGTTGCGAACCGCCAGATCGGCATCCTGCGCGAGCGCTGCGCCAGGCGATCCCAGCGCGCAAAGGGCGATCGCCGCACGCGCCGTCTTCATCGCCCGCCGAGCCCGGGAAACAGCGCGACCAGCGCGCTCGCCATCCCGCCGACCGCGATCGCGACGACGAGCAGGCCGAAGATCTTTTCGGTGATCAGCAAGGCCTTCTCCCCGATCACGCGCGTGATCGGGGCGGCCAAGAAATCGAGCGCGACGATGATCGCCGCGTTCGCGAGGATCGCGACCATCGCGGCGAGATAGACCGGGCGACTGCCGCTTCCCCACGCTATGATGACCGACAACACACCGGGGCCGGCATAGATCGGGAACCCCAGCGGCAGGATTCCGACCGATGTGGGGGAGGGCGCGACGGCATTGTGCGCGGCCACCGGCACGTGGGTGTTGGACGCACGGTGGTGGTGGCTACGGACGGGCGTCGCCTCGGTCGGGGTCGGGGCGTTGAGCATCTGCCAGCCGATCACGCCTATCACCGCCATTCCCGCCACCCGAAGCGCGGCGATGCTGACCCCGAAGACGCCGAGCGCGGCATTGCCGACGAACAGCGCCAGCAGTCCCGCGACGACATAGGTCGCCGCCGAAACCAGCGCGGTGCGACGCTGGTCCCCTTGTGTCTGGCCTGCGGTAGCGGCCACGAACAGGGGCAGAACCGCGATCGGCGCGGTGATCGCGAACAGGCCGACCGTCATCGTCACCAGCGCACTGGTGTCGAGCACACTCATGCCGCGGTTTCGAACGGTTCGAAGTCGGAATCCGCCGCCTTCCAGTCGGGCTTGTGAAAGGCGTAGATCACGAACGGGATCGCCAGGAAGAACGCCGACCCGACCACCAGCGCGCCGACATAGAGCACCGGACTGCCCGTGCTGATCTGCGCCGGCGGGATGAAGCTGAACCCCAGCGCGACCAGCGCCCCGGCCAGCCCCAGCAGACCGACCAGCCACATGCCGACATTCCCGCCGGGAATGCGGAACGGCCGCTCCCGGTCCGGCTGGCTGTAGCGCAACCGGATCGCGGCGACGTACAGCAGGACGTACATCACCAGATAGATGATCGTCGCCATCTGGCTGAGCAGTTGATAGGCGGATTCGACCGACGGCAGCACCGTGAACGCGACGCACAGCAGCGTGACGAGCACGCCCTGCAGGATCAGGATCGCGACCGGAATGCCGTGCGCGTTGGTCTTTTGCAGGATATGCGGCAGATACCCCGCCTTGCCGACCGCGAGCAGCCCGGTCGAGGGCCCGGCGACGATCACGCTGACCTGGCCCAGCACGCCGAACGCCAGCATCGCCGCCATGATGTTGCCGAGCCACGGCAGCCCGAACGCCGCCCACAGTTCGTTATACGCGACGAGCAGCCCGCGATTGATGTCGATCGCCGCGCGCGGAATGACCGCACCGACCGCGAGCGTGCCGAGCACGAAGATCACGACGACCATGACCGTCGCGATCAGCACCGACAGTGGATAATTGCGGGTCGGGTTCTTGAGGTCCTGCACATGGACCGCCTGCATCTCCATCCCCGCGAAATAGAGGAAGACGCTCGCCGCCAGCACCATGTTGTGGAAATCGCTGAAGTCGGGGATCAGGCTGCCGTGCAAATCGAGGTGCATCGGCTTGCCGCTGGCAACATAGGCCACGCCCAACACGATCAGGATCGCGCCGGGGATGATCGTCCCGAACAGGCCGCCGAGCGAACTCAGCCGGGTCGATGCGGCCATGCCGCGGAAGGTGAACAGCGTCACGAACCAATAGACCGCGAGCAAGACACTGATCGTATAGAGTTTGTTGTCGGCGAGCGCCTGGTCGAATGCCGGCGGCCACCAGATGTAGGCGAGCGCGGCGGCGGCGAAGATCAGCACGGTCGGGAACCAGATCACGACCGCTTGCCATTGATAGTAGATGGCTGCGAACCCCCAGCGCGGCCCAAACGCCTCGCCGATCCAGCGGAATACGCCGCCTTGCTTGGGGAAGGTCGCGGCTAGCTCAGCGGCGACGAGTGACACGGGCACCAGGAATACGAACGCGGCGAACAGGTAATAGAAGATCGACGCCATGCCATATTCTGCCTGCGCGGGCATGCCGCGCAGGCTGACGATCGTCGTGACGTTCATGATCGCGAAGGCCATCATGCCGATGACGATCTTGGGCTGGGTCTTGGTTTGGCCGCCATGCGCGAGCCACCCCGCAGCTTTGGGCTTGCCGCCGGGCACGGCGGCGGGGAGCGAGGGCTCGGTCATGGAAACAGCCTTGAAATAGCGCGCCGCCGACTATGGTCGGCGGCGCAAACGTCGAACGAAGGGTTAGCGCTTGAGCACTTCGTCGCGGGCTGCCGCGACGCAGTGCAGCGCCCACTGCATCGTCTCGGGCGTGATGAAGACGTTCATCGGAAACGACTTGAGCGCGTAGACGACGGCCTCTTCGTCAGTTCCGTCGCGATTGTAGGTCGCGTCGCGGAAGCCCGTGCTGAAGCTCATGTACGGCGTGTACTTGCCGTCGATCTGCTTGCCGCTGCGGAACCATTCGAACAGCTTGTTGCCGACCGCTTCGGTCAAATGGTTATGCTTGATCAGGTCGCTGCGCAGCGCCGGATCGGCGAGCTCGCGCTCGAACTGCACCTGCGCATCGACACCCTTGGGATAGACCCGGAACAGCGTGATCAGGCCAGTGTCGTCGGGATTGACGCAGACCATGTCGGGATGGCTGCGGATCAGATCGTAGAGGTAATATTTCGTCTCGAGGATACCGCCGAGGATCGCCTGCATCCCTTCCTTGCCGAAATATTTGAGCGTCGCCCAACCCGCGAGCGAGCCCGAGGCGGTGCGTGATACTTCGAGCGTGTAATACATCGGGTTGTACGGCGTGCGCGCCTGCAGATAGGCGTCCGCGCCGCGCCGATGAATCGACTCGAACTCGGTCGCATCGCGGTACAGGAAGCAGCTGCTGACATAGGGTGCCCAGCCGACCTTGTGGAAATCGATCCCGACGCAATCGGCATGTTCGAGCTCGCGCATCGCCTCGCCGTTGCGCCGCAGCACGGGCAGGATGCGATCGGAGAATTCGAGCGGATTGGCGTTGAAATCATAATCCTTGAAGTAGATCCACGACCATCCGACGACCGCATCGGCGTACAATACCGCCTTGCCAAAGCCCTCCGGATTGGGGTGGCGGTCCATCACTTCGCGGACCAGGCCGATCGGATCGAATGCGCTCGCGTCGGTGGTGCCCATCGTGCAGACGACGGTCGCGACGGGAATGCCGCGCGCGGCGAAATCGGTCAGCAATTCCTCGAGATGTCCAAGATCCATCTGGTTGGTGGCGACATCGGTGCGGACGTGGACGATATTGTCCATGCCGAGGCCCAGCCAATCGGTCGCATTCTGCTGCACGTAATGCGCCTGCTGCGAACAGATCACCTTGGCGTCGGTCCGCACGCCCTTTTCGCGCGAATCCTTGAGCACCCGCGTCAGCCCGTATTTCAACCCATAGGTCCAGCAACCGCCGCCGCCATAGGTGTAGATGGCGCCGCTGTTGACCGGGGTCCAGCCGAACATGTTGGCGACCATGCCTGCCGTTTCCAGCTCGGCGCGGTGGACGTTCCAGGCATATTCGCCCTCCAGGATATTGGCGGAGAACACCTGCGACAGCATCGACGCGACCACCGCGGCGGTGTTGGATTGCGGGATGACGTTGCACATCGTCAGCGGGTTGCCCCAATTGGGCGCGCCTTCGAACAGCTTGACGACATCGTCCAGCACCTGGTCGAGATCGCCCATCGCTTGCGGGATGGTGATGTTCTTGACGTCGGGATAGGCATAGCTGAGCGCCGGGCTCTTGCCTAGAAAAGCGGGGCCTCCCTTTTCGGGCCGCAGCAGATCGAGCTTCTCGACAAACTTGTTGATCTGACGCGCAAGTGGATCGTCATCGCCGCGGAATGGGGAGGGGAATTCACCCGCCATCTTCGCGTGATATACTCCGTCTGCTTGACGACCCGCGAAATCGTCGCTCGCTCAAGCCATGATTCTGTAATCTGCAGGATCGATGA
>NZ_JASJVC010000070.1:0-17588 GCF_035019905.1 Sphingomonas sp. 10B4
AGATGTGTATAAGAGACAGCTCTCACGATCAGCATCGGCGCATAGCGCGAGCCCACCCCCAGCCCAGTTCGGGGTCGGATGTGCCCCCGGCACATCCTCGACAACGCGGGGCGCTGTCGACCTCGAACTCGCAAGCGGGAGGGGAGGGATGAGCACCGACCCGCTCGCCAAATACAACGCCAAGCGCGACTTCGCGAAGACCGCCGAGCCCGCCGGAACGCTCGCGCCCGGCCACGGCAACCGCTTCATCGTCCAGAAGCATGACGCGTCGCGGCTCCATTGGGACTTCCGCCTCGAGGTCGACGGCGTGCTCAAGAGCTGGGCGGTCACGCGCGGGCCGAGCATCGACCCCGACCAGAAGCGGCTCGCGGTCCGGACCGAGGACCATCCGCTGTCCTATGCCGATTTCGAGGGCACGATCCCGCAGGGCGAATATGGCGGCGGCACGGTGATGCAGTGGGACAGCGGCACTTGGGCGCCGATCGCAGGCAAAAGCGCGAAGGATATCGAGCAGGGCCACCTCCACTTCGTGCTCGAGGGCGAGCGGATGAAGGGCGAGTGGATGCTGATCCGGCTCAAGCCGCGCGGCAAGGAGAAGGGCGAGAACTGGCTGCTGCGCAAGGTCGGCGACGCCGAGGCGGGCGGGACCGATACGCTGGTCGAGACCGGGCTGACGAGTGTGACGACCGGCCGCACGATGGCGGAGATCGCCGAGGGCAAGAAACCGTCGAAACAGTCCACCCCGTCATCCCCGCGAACGCGGGGGTCGCGCTCGTCTTCAACCGCAGGCCAGAAGCGGGATCCCCGCGTTCGCGGGGATGACGGAAAGATGCCGGTGTTTCAGGAGCCGCAGCTGTGCACCTTGGTCGATGCGGTACCGACCGGAAATCAGTGGCTGCACGAGGTGAAGTATGACGGCTACCGCGCGCTGATCGCGGTCGCCAAGGGCAAGGCCAAGGTCTTCACCCGCTCCGGCCTCGACTGGACCGACAAATTCCAGGCCATCGCCGATGCCGTCGCCAAGCTCCCCGTGGAAACCGCCTTGCTCGACGGCGAAATCGTCGCGTTCAAGGACGGCAAGCCCGATTTCTCGACGCTCAAAAACGCCATTTCGAGCGGCGGCGAAATGACCTTCTTCGCCTTCGACCTGCTCCACCTCGACGGCGAGGACCTGACCGGCCTCGCCAACACCGCGCGAAAGGAACGGCTCGAGCCACTGATCGACGGCGAGGACCCGCGCGTCCAATATTCGCAGCACATCATCGGCCAGGGCGAGCAACTGTTCGAGACGATGTGCCGCGAAGGCTATGAGGGCGTCGTGTCGAAGCGCGCCGATGCGCCGTATCGCGGCAAGCGGACGCAGGCGTGGCTCAAGATCAAGTGCACGCAGCGCCAGGAATTCGTCATCGTCGGCTGGACGACGAGCGCGAAATCGCGCGGGTTTGCTTCGCTGCTGCTCGGCCTCAACGGGCCCGACGGGCTGATCTATGCCGGCAAGGTCGGGACCGGGTTCAGCACCGACCTGATGATGGAATTGCGCGAACGGCTCGAAAAGATCGAGCGCAAGACACCAACGGTGAAGGCTCCCCCAGCGGCGGTTCGCGGGGCGCATTGGGTCAAACCGCAGCTCGTCGCCGAAGTCGCCTATGCCGAGACCACGCCCGACGGCGTGCTGCGCCATTCGAGCTTCCTTGGTTTGCGCGAGGACAAGGCCGCGAGCGAGGTCGTCGCCGAGACGCCGGCGGCAGTCGATACGCCCGCGACCGCCATCCCCGAGACCCACATCAAGGTCAGCAACCGCGACCGCGTGATCTTCCCCGAATCGAACGTCACCAAGGGCGAGCTCGCCGATTATTACGCGCAGGTCTCCAGCATCATGCTGCCCTTCGCCGGCAGCCGCCCGATCAGCCTGGTGCGCTGCCCGCAAGGCCGCGCAAAGGCCTGCTTCTTCCAGAAGCACGACGCGGGAAGCTTTAAAGGCGACCACGTCCACAAGGTTCCGATCCCGGAGAAGGACGGGTCGAGCGAGGACTATCTCTACGTCGACGACGCGGACGGTCTGGTCGCCTGCGTCCAGATGGGGACGATCGAATTCCACGGCTGGGGCTCGTCGGTCGGCAGCCTCGAACAGCCCGATCGGATGGTGTTCGATCTCGACCCCGACGAAGAGCTCGGCTTCGATGTCGTCAAGAAAGCCGCGGCGGACCTCAAGGAACATCTCGCCGAACTCGGCCTCGTCAGCTTCGCGATGCTGTCGGGCGGGAAGGGCGTCCACGTCGTCGTGCCGCTCATGCCGCAGGCGCAATGGCCCGCGGTCGAGGATTTCGCCGAACGCTTCGCCCGCGCGCTCGGCGCGGCCGAGCCCGATCGCTTCCTCGCGACGATGTCGAAGGCCAAGCGCAAGGGGCGGATCTTCATCGACTGGCTGCGCAACCAGCGCGGCGCGACCGCCGTGCTGCCTTATGTCGCGCGCGCCCGCGCCGGCGCGCCCGTCGCGGCACCCGTGTCGTGGTCCGAGCTGCGCGATATCGACGCCGCGAGCCGCTGGGGCGTGCGCGATGCCGCCGCATTGATCATGCGCGCCGGATCGCGCGATCTCGCGGGATGGGGCATTGCGGACCAAGTTCTGCCCGATCTGTAATCGTAATCGATCTTAGCCTGTTGCACCTGCGAAGCGATTGTGGCCTTGTCGGCCGCGTTCTTTGGGGGATTTGAGAAATTTCGATGGCCACGGCCTCCGCGCCTTCGTTGCTCGACCCCGCCACGCATGCCGCGCGCTGGATCGCCGACTATCGCGCCCGCGCGATCCAGGGCGACGTGCTCGGCACCGCGCCCGATCCGGCGTGGAGCGCGATGTTCGAGGAACTCGCCGCGGTGGCGGGCGACGATCTCGGCCAGGCGCGCGAGCGCGTCCAGCGCCATGCCGAGGATATCGGCACGGGCTTTCGCATCATCGGCGAAAGCGAGGAGCGCCCGTGGCCGCTCTCGCCCGTCCCGCTGCTGATCGACGCCGAGGAATGGCGCACGATCGAGCGCGGCATCGTTCAGCGCGCCGACCTGCTCGAGAGCGTGATCGAGGATCTCTACGGCGATGCAAGCCTCGTCACGCGCGGGCTGATCCCGGCGGCGTTGGTCGGCGGATCGCCGTTCTTCCTGCGCCCGATGGCGGGGCTCGTGCCGCCGGGCGGGCATCACCTCCATTTCATCGCGGTCGATCTCGGGCGCGGGCCGACCGGCGAATGGCGCGTGCTCGCCGATCACCTGCGTGCGCCGGCCGGCGCTGGCTACGCGTTGGAAAATCGTCTGGCGATCGCGCGCACCCTGGGCGGGCTGCAATCGCGGCTCAACGTCCAGCGCCACGCGCCGTTCTTCGCGGCGTTCCGCGATGGCCTTGCCGCCGCCTGCCGCCGTGTCGAGCCGCGGATCGGGCTGCTCACCCCCGGCCGCTATAGCGCAAGCTATGCCGAGCAAGCGCATCTCGCGCGCTATCTCGGCTTTCTGCTGGTCGAAGGCGCCGATCTCGCCGCGCTCGAGGACAAGCTCTACATCCGCACGATCGACGGGATGAAGCGCGTCGATGCGCTGTGGCACCGCATCGATCCGCGGCTGCTCGATCCTTTGGCGTTCGATTCGCACTCGCATATCGGTGTTGCCGGGCTGATCGACGCGGCGGCGGCGGGCAATGTCGTGATCGCCAATGCGCCGGGCGCGGGCGTGCTCGAATCGGCGGCGTTCGGGGCGTTCCTGCCCGCGCTCGCGACGCGGCTGCTCGGCGCCGATCTGATCCTGCCCAATATCGCGACCTGGTGGTGCGGGCAGGACCGTGCGCGCAACGAGGTGATGGACGATTTCGACCGGATGCTGATCGGCCCCGCCTTCGGCGTCGCGCCGCTTGGGCTGCCCGGTGGCATCGCGCTTCACGGCGCCGATATCACCGGCGCCGCCCGCGACGCCTTGCTCGACGATATGGCGCGCCGCCCGCAGGATTATGTCGGGCAGGAAATCGTCCGGCTCTCGACGATGCCGGTGGTGACCGACGCCGGGCTCGCGGCGCGCCCTTTCACGCTACGCGTCTTCGCGGCGCGCGGGGCGGACGGCGGCTGGGTAGTGCTGCCGGGCGGGTTCGCACGGATCGCCGAACATCCCGATCCGCGCGCCGCGGTGATGGGCGAGGGGTGCTGGTCGGCCGATGTCGCGATCCACGGCGCCGAGACGGTCGCGCCCGTCTCGCTGCTGCCGCCCGCCGACACGATCCATGTCCGTCGCAACCCAGGCACCTTACCGAGCCGCGTCGCCGACAATTTCTTCTGGCTCGGTCGCTATCTGGAGCGCGGCGAGGCCTTGCTCGGTATCGTCCGCGTGATGCTCGGCAATTCGATCGATGCCGATGCCGGTGCCGCACTGTCGGCGGAGACGGTCGGGCGGCTCGTCGGGCTGGTGGTGAGTGGCGGTGGTGCGCCGCATCCCGCGACGCTGCGCCGGAGCGATCTCGCAGCGTTTGCGCGCACCGCGATGGAGGATGCCGGCTGGCATAGCGTGCGGACGATCAACCGGCTTGCCCGCGGGATCGGGCAGGGCTCGCGCGATCGGCTTGCGGCCGACGTCGTGCGGCTGCTCGACGCGCCCTATCCCAACAAGGGCGGGATGCTCGATCGCGCCGGATCACTCCAGCGGCGCTATGCCGCGCTGTCGGGATTGTCGGCCGAACATATGGGGCGGACCGCGGCGTGGCGTTTCCACGATCTCGGCCGCCGGCTCGAACGCGCGCTGAGCGTCACGCGCGCGGTGCGCGCGTTCGGCATGGCGCAGGCGAGCCTCGACGATCTCTCGACGCTGCTCGACCTCGCCGACAGTCAGATCAGCTATCGCCAGCGCTATCTGACGGGGATCGCGCGCGTGCCGGTGGTCGATCTTGTCGCGCTCGATCCGGGCAATCCGCGCTCGCTCGCCTTCCAGATCTGCCGGATCTGCGAGCATCTCGCCGCCTTGCCCGTGCTCGAGGATGACGGGATGGAGGAGCCGCAGCAAGTCCAGGGCAGCGTGCTCACCGCGATCGTCTCGACCGCGACCGCGGCGGCGCTCGACGCCGACATTCTCGGCGATGTCGAGCGGCGGCTGTTCCAATTGTCCGAAGCGATCGCACGGCGCTATTTTCTGCAGGGCGCCGAGCCATTGCGCGCGGCCGGGATGACACTGGCGTGAGGGGGCTGCGCGCGATCCCATTTCCTCCCCTCCCTGGAAGGGAGGGGCTGGGGGTGGGTTGGCCCGTGGAGAGATCGACGCCTGCATTAGGCCGACCCACCCCCAACCCCTCCCTGTCAGGGAGGGGAGACCGCGCAGCGAGTGAAGGCGCACCATGATCTACGACATCCGCCACGTCACACGCTTCGACTACGGCGCGCGCGTCAAGTTCGCGCGCTGCAATCTGCGGCTCAAACCGATCCACTGGTCGGGCCAAAATCTGCTCGACTATCGCCTGACGATCTCGCCCTCGGGCCGCGTCGCGCCCGCGCGCGCCGAGGCGGGGCTCGCCAATGTGATGCGGATGGTGGTCGAACAGCCAGTGCGGCATCTGATGATCGAGAGCGTATCGCGGATCGAGATCGACCGGCCGGTGCCGATGCCATCGAACGGATCGCCGCCGCTGCGCGAGATCGCGGCGGCGGCGCGCGTCAGCCGTGATCCCTCGCCGGCGGGCCCCGCCGCCTATCTCTTCCCCTCGCCGTTGATCCCGCTCGACCGCGACATTGCCGACTGGTGCGCGCAGGATCTGCATCCCGATCGGCCCGCGCTCGACGCCGCGATCGGCCTCGCGCAGCGGATCCAGCACGATTTCGCCTTCGATGCCGAGGCGACTTTGGTCGATACCACCCCGCACGAGGCGTTCCTCAAGCGCGGCGGCGTCTGCCAGGATTTCGCGCAGATCATGATCACGGGCCTGCGCGCCGCCGGGCTGCCCGCGGCCTATGCCTCGGGCTACATCCGCACCATCCCGCCGCCTGGCCAGGCGCGGCTCGTCGGCGCCGATGCGACGCACGCTTGGGTGCTGCTGTGGTGCGGGCCCGAGCTCGGCTGGGTCGGGGTCGATCCGACCAACGGCATCTGGATGGCGGGCGATCACATCGTCATGGCGATCGGCCGCGATTATGGAGAGATCGCGCCGATCGACGGCGTCGTGCTCGGTTCGGGCGCGCAGAAGATGGACGTCAGCGTCGATGTCGCCCCCGTCTTTGAGGCGGCGGCGTAACGAACGGCGTTTGCACTCGAGGCGGCGATACCCCAGATAGGCCGCACTGAACCTATTCCAGACTACCGGGGACTTTTGTGGCCGATCCATACACAACGCTGGGCGTGGCGCGGACCGCGTCCGAGGCCGAGATCAAGAAAGCGTATCGCAAGCTCGCCAAGGAGCTGCATCCCGACAAGAACAAGGACAATCCCAAGGCGAGCGAGCGCTTCAGCACCGTGACGCAAGCCTATGATCTGCTCAACGACAAGGACAAGCGCGCACGCTTCGACCGCGGCGAGATCGACGGCGACGGCAACCCCGCCGCGCCGTTCGGCTTCGGCGCTGGCGCAGGCAATCCCGGCGGCTTCCGTCCCGGCCCGGGCGGTGGCGGCTTTCAAGCCGACGGGCCCGATTTGAGCGACATCTTCGAAAATATGTTCTCGGGCGGCGGCGGCGGTGGGCGCGGCGGCTTTGCCGGCGGGTTCGGCGGCTTCGGGCGGCGCGAGCAGCCCAAGGGCGGCAACATCCTCTACAAGCTCGACGTGCCCTTCATCGATGCGGTCGCCGCCAAGCCGCAGCGCATCACGCTCGGCGACGGCAAGACGATCGACCTCAAGATCCCCGCCGGGCTCGAAAGCGGCGCGCAGATGCGGCTCGCCGGCAAGGGGCAGGCAGGTCCGGGCGGCAATGGCGACGGCATCGTCACGATCACCGTGCTGCCGCATCGCTTCTTCGAACGCGTCGGCGACGACGTCCGGCTCGACTTGCCGGTGAGCCTGGTCGAAGCGGTGCTCGGCGCGAGCGTCCGCGTGCCGACAGCCGAGGGCGCGGTGATGCTGACCGTCCCCAAGGGATCGACTTCGGGCAAGACGCTGCGGCTGCGCGGCCGCGGTTTTCATCGCAAGGATGGCACGCGCGGCGACCAGCTCGTGACGCTGATGATCGATCTCCCCGCCGACGACGCGGCGCTGATCGCGTTCGCCGAGGGCTGGAAAGACGAGTCGGCACGGAACCCGCGGGCAGGGATGGACGTCTGACCGTTTTAGCCGGAGCTTAGCTTGAGTCAGATTTCCCCCGTCTCGCCCGAAGTCCGCGCGGTGCGTGGCGAGGCGGGTGTCACCCCGTCCGATGTTCCGCCCGCCGTGCGGCTCCCGGCACGCGCCTGGCAAGTGCTGCGGCGCGTGCTGATCGGCGTGTTTTCGGACGGGTTCATCCACGCCGGCAATCTCGCCTATCTGGCGTTGCTGACGGTGTTCCCGTTCTTCATCCTCGCCGCCGCGATCGCCTCGCTGATCGGCCAGAGCGCCGAGACGCAGCGCGCGGTCGCCTCGTTCCTCCACGTGTTGCCCGCCAACGTCGCCGAGCTGCTCGAAAAGCCGATCCACGACGTCCTCCTCGCGCGCACCGGATCGCTGCTGTGGATCGGCGCAATCGTCGCCTTGTGGTCGGTCGGCAGCTTTGTCGAGACGATCCGCGACATCTTCCGCCGCGCCTACGGCGTCGTCTCGACCAAGCCGTTCTGGCATTACCGGCTGAGCTCGATGCTCGTCATCATCGCCTCGGTCGTGATCGCCTTGCTGTCGTTCCTCGTCCAGGGGCTGATGACCGCGGTCGAGCGCTTCATCTACACGCTGCTGCCGTTCGCGCAGAATATCGCGGGCTGGGTCGGGCTGTCGCGCATCGTGCCCGGCGTGGTGATGTTCGGCGCGCTGTACATGCTGTTCTTCTCGGTCACCCCGTCGAAATACCGGTTGAGCAAATGCCCGAAATGGCCCGGCGCGCTGTTCACCACCGTCTGGTGGGTCAGCATCACCGCGTTGCTGCCCGTCGTGCTGTCGCGGCTGGGCAGTTACGATCTCACCTATGGCAGTCTGGCCGGTGTGATCATCGCCTTGCTGTTCTTCTTTCTCGTCGGCCTCGGCATCGTGTTCGGCGCGCATTTGAATGCAGCACTGGCGGAACCGACCGAACACGGGGTAGAGAGCACGCCTGAAACGAATGAGGCGGTGATAGCGTGACGGAATTGATGGCAGGCAAGCGCGGGCTGATCATGGGGCTCGCCAATGATCGTTCGCTCGCCTGGGGGATCGCGAAGAAGCTGAGCGAGGCGGGGGCGGAGCTCGCCTTCAGCTATCAGGGCGAGGCGATGGAAAAGCGCGTGCGCCCGCTGGCCGAGCAATTGGGCGTCGCGCGGCTGTTCGATTGCGACGTGTCGGACATGGGCGCGCTCGACGCGACCTTTGCCGATCTGGCGAAGGAATGGCCGACGATCGACTTCGTCGTCCATGCGATCGGCTTTTCGGACAAGAACGAGCTGCGCGGCGGCTATGTCGACACCAGCCTCGACAATTTCCTGATGACGATGAACGTCTCGGTCTATTCGTTCGTCGCGGTGTGCAAGCGCGCGGCGGCGATGATGCCCAATGGCGGCTCTCTGCTGACTTTGAGCTATTACGGCGCCGAGAAGGTGATCCCGCATTACAACGTGATGGGCGTGGCCAAGGCTGCGCTCGAAACCAGCGTGCAATATCTCGCGGTCGATCTCGGCCGCGACAACATCCGCGTCAACGCGATCTCGGCCGGGCCGATCAAGACGCTGGCGGCGAGCGGGATCGGCGACTTCCGCCTGATCCTCAAATGGAACGAGCTCAACTCGCCGTTGAAGCGCAACGTCACGATCGAGGATGTCGGCGGCGCTGGCCTGTACCTGCTCAGCGACCTGGCGAGCGGCGTGACGGGCGAGACGCATCACGTCGATGCGGGCTATCATGTCATCGGCATGAAAGCGGAGGATGCGCCGGACATCGCGCTGGCGTAACCGGCGGTGCCGGTCATCTTCAAGCAGGATGGATTTCGGTTCTTCTTCTATTCCGACGAAGGCGACCCGCGAGAGCCTCCCCACGTCCATGCCCGCAATGCCGACGGCGAAGCCAAATTCTGGCTGCGTCCGAACGTCCGGCACGCACGCAGCCGAGGCCTGGACTTTCGCGCCCTGCGAAAATTGGCGATACTGATCGAAGCCCGTCGCGATGAGATTGAGGACGCTTGGAATGGACACTTCTCCTAGGCCGATGGCGGCCCGGTTCGATGACGATGCGATGTGGGTCGATCTCGAGGACGGTCGAACGCTGGGCATCCCGCTGGCGTGGTTCCCGCGGCTCCTGCACGCGTCCCCCGAGCAACGAGCGGCTGTGGAGCTGAGCCCCTACGGCTTGCACTGGGATGCGCTGGACGAAGACATCTCGGTCGATGGTCTGCTGGCGGGGCGCAGGGACATGACGCGTCCGTCGCGCGACGCCGCATGAGCTACAACACCTTCGGCCACGCCTTCCGCTTCACCACCTGGGGCGAGTCCCACGGCCCCGCGATCGGCGCCGTCGTCGATGGCTGCCCGCCCGGCATCGCGATCACCGAGCGCGATCTCCAGCCCTTCCTCGACCAGCGCCGCCCCGGCACCTCGCGCTTCACCACGCAGCGGCAGGAGCCAGACCAGGTCCGCATCCTGTCGGGCGTGTTCGAGGGGCGCACCACCGGCACGCCGATCAGCCTGATGATCGACAATGTCGACCAGCGCTCGAAGGATTATAGCGACGTCGCCAAGGCGTATCGCCCCGGCCATGCCGATTACGCCTACGACGCCAAATACGGTTTCCGCGATTATCGCGGCGGCGGGCGCTCCTCGGCGCGCGAGACCGCCTCGCGTGTCGCCGCTGGCGCGGTCGCGCGGCTGGTGATCCCCGAGGTGACGATCACCGCCTGGGTCGAGGCGATCGGCGGCGATGCGATCGACCCTGCCAATTTCGACGCCGCCGAGATCGGCCGCAACCCGTTCTTCTGCCCCGACCCGGTCGCGGCAGCCCGCTGGGAAGGCCTGGTCGACACCGCGCGGAAAGCCGGATCGTCGCTCGGCGCGGTGATCGGCTGCGCGGCGACGGGCGTGCCCGCCGGCTGGGGCGCGCCGCTCTATGCCAAGCTCGATGCCGAGCTCGCCGCCGCCTGCATGGGGATCAACGCGGTCAAGGGCGTCGAGATCGGCGACGGCTTCACCGCGGCGACGCTGCGCGGCGAGGACAATGCCGACGCGATGCGCCCCGGCGACAACGGCCCGGCCTTCCTCGCCAACCATGCCGGCGGGATCGCCGGCGGAATCGCGACCGGGCAGCCGATCACGCTGCGCGTCGCGTTCAAGCCGACCGCCTCGATCCTCACCCCCGTAGAGACGATCGACCGCGACGGCGCGGCGACCGAGATCATGACCAAAGGCCGCCACGATCCATGCGTCGGGATTCGCGGTGCGCCGGTCGTCGCGGCGATGGTTGCCCTGGTGTTGGCCGACCATAAGCTGATGCACCGCGCGCAGGTCGGCTGACGGCGCGGCGCGGTTGCGTTTCGTTCGAGCGAGCCGCTCATCCCAGCGCAAGCTGGGATCGCGAGCCGCAAGGGCGGGCCGAAGCTCCAGGAGATCCCCCGCGTTCGCTGGCGCGCCGCATTCGTCTGCGGCCCTTGAAACGCGCGAGCGATCATTTCGCGACACGTCCTGCGGCACTGCGGTGCATATCGAAAGACACCGCGATCAAGTCGCGTCCTTTGCATCGACATCTGTAACAAGAAGGCAAATTGTTGCTTTAGAGCGATAGGTGGAGCGACCAATTGCCGAGGAGCGCGTTCTTAAGCCTGACCCATTTGATGGTCACGTCATTCAAAAGGACAGACCCATGCGTATCGCAACCCTTACCGCAATTGCCGCAATGACGCTCTCGTCGGCAGCACTCGCGCAGACCACGCCGGCATCGCCCGGTGCGCCGACCACGTCGTCGCCGTCGACTTCTGATCCGATGACCTCCGCGCCGAGCACGATGACCCCGGGCACGCCTGCACCAACGACCGCAGACCCCGCCACGTCGACGCCGGACTCGACCGCGACCACGACGTCCACCACCGATTCGACCATGTCGACCCAGACGCCGACTGACTCGACGACCACCACGACGAAGAGCAAGTCCAAGAAGAAGCGCCCGATGTAATCGAGGTCCCCTTCGGTTCGTCACGGCCCCCGGTCGCGCGCAAGCGCGGCCGGGGTTTTTTGTGCATCAGTCGGAGAAGGGATCGCGCACGAGGATCGTGTCCTCGCGCTCGGGGCTGGTCGAGACCAGCGCGACCGGGCAGCGGATCAGTTCTTCGATCCGGCGGATATATTTGATCGCTTGCGCCGGCAGGTCCGCCCAGCTGCGCGCGCCCGCGGTGGTTTCCTGCCAGCCGGGCATCGTCTCATAGATCGGCTCGACCTCGGCCTGGTCGGCGGCGTGCGCGGGATAATAATCGAGCGTCTCGCCGCGCAGGCGGTAGCCAGTGCAGATCTTCACTTCGTCGAAGCCGTCGAGCACGTCGATCTTGGTCAGCGCGATCCCGGTGATCCCGCCGACCGCGGCCGACTGGCGCACCAGCACCGAATCAAACCAGCCGCAGCGCCGCTTGCGCCCGGTGACGGTGCCGAACTCATGTCCGCGGACGCCAAGCTTTTCGCCGGTCGCGTCTTCGAGCTCGGTCGGGAAGGGGCCCGAGCCGACGCGCGTCGTATAGGCCTTGGCGATGCCCAGCACGAAGCCGACCGCGCTCGGCCCAAGGCCGGAGCCGCCCGCCGCGGTGCCCGAAATCGTGTTCGACGAGGTGACGAACGGATAGGTGCCATGGTCGACGTCGAGCAGCACGCCCTGTGCGCCCTCGAACAGGATCCGCTTGCCCGCGGCCTTCGCGGCGTTGAGGTTGCGCCAGGTCGGCTTGGCGAAAGGCAGGACGAACGGCGCGATTTCGCGCAACGCCTCGACCAAAGCAACGCGATCGACCGGCGGCTCGCCGAAGCCCGCGCGCAGCGCGTCGTGATGCGCGCTGATGCGGTCGAGCTGCGCGTCGAGCGCGTCGAGGTGCGCGAGGTCGCACACGCGGATCGCACGGCGGCCGACCTTGTCTTCATAGGCCGGACCAATACCGCGCCGCGTCGTACCGATCTTGCCGGCGCCCGAGGCGTCCTCGCGCAGCCCGTCGAGGTCGCGGTGGAACGGCAGGATGAGCGCGCAGGTGTCCGAGACCATCAGCGTGTCGGGGGTGATCGTCACGCCCTGGCCGCGCAGCTTCTCGACTTCGGCCTTCAGCGCCCACGGATCGAGCACCACGCCATTGCCGATCACCGACGGCGTACCGCGCACGATGCCCGAGGGCAGCAGCGACAGCTTGTAGACGCTCTCGCCGACGACGAGCGTATGGCCGGCATTGTGCCCGCCCTGGAAGCGCACGACGACATCGGCGCGCTCGGCGAGCCAGTCGACGATCTTGCCCTTGCCCTCATCGCCCCATTGGGCGCCGATTACTGCTACGTTTCCCACGGTGTTCTGCCTGATTGTTACGTTTTCGGTGCAGCCCTAATGCGAGGGGGGCGGGGGGTCCATGTCTAATGCGCGCCACGCGTGCGCGCGACGGGTCGAAGCGCCGCTGCGCGCGTTGCCAATTATCGGCGCGCGGTTCATGCTGGAGACGGGTTCATCGGATTAGACAGTCGCCATGATACTTTCGCCGCACGCCGTTCGTCCCGCACCTGTGCTCCGTCTCGCGCTGGCGGCGGCCTTCGCCTGCGCGCCGGTCGCGGTGTTTGCTCAGGCTGTCCCCGTGCCCCAGGCGGCGCCCGCGCCCTCGACCGACACGATCCGGCTGACCGACGAACAGCGCCGCGCGATCCTCGACCACGCCACCCCCGAAAGCGCCGCCGCGGCGCGCGGCGAAATGCCCGAAGCGGAGCGCAAGACGCTCGGCATCCACGGCGAGGTCGGCGCGATGGTCGGCTCGAACGGCCTGCGCTCGCTGTACGGCGTCGCGCAGATCCCGCTGGGCGATTCGGCGGCAGCGACGGTGGCGTTCGAAAGCAGCCGGTTCGGGTATCGGCGCTAGGAAACGCCGCGCGGGCTGCGCGAACGGAAATCTGCGAGGACGCTTGCGCTTCTCGGCGCACCCCCCTAAGCGCATCGAGCGTCGGGGAGTGGCGCAGTCCGGTAGCGCGCCTGCTTTGGGAGCAGGATGTCGCAGGTTCGAATCCTGTCTCCCCGACCATTTTCCAAAAAACGTTGTATTTATCGGTGTTCGGCTCGCGACTCGCGGGGCGGTAGCGGTCGTCCGGCGTGTTTCGAAGCAACCGCGCGCCCGTGTACAGACCCTCTCGCTCTTTTCGCAGCGAAATCGCGCACCACGATTGATGGACAGCCCCTCATCCAATGAGTACTGTCCTGGATCTATATCTTACAATTGCCGCAGGCTGTTAAGGGAGTGGAATGGCCAATCCTTACGAAGCTTTGCCCGATCAAGCCTTCTGGCGAACTGCGATCTCCGGGAGATCGCCGTTCGACGTTTCCGACTTGTGGTCGCCGCGATGGCCGATAAGTGCATCTACGCGCATCGCAACATTCGGTTCGTGCTTCGCCCAGCATTTCGGCAATGCACTGCGCGCGCGAAACTATTGCTGGGTCGATGCTGAACAACCTCCTGCGACCTTCCCTTCGCACCTCAGAGCAACATTCGGCTATGGGATGTTCTCGGCGCGCACGGGCAACATCTATACGACGCGGCAGTTGCGCCAATGGGTTGAATGGTCGCTCCGGCCGGCTGCGATGCCAACCGAATATTGGGATTACGCTGGGCGGATTTATGACCCCTTCCGACCGAGCATTGAACCAAACGGCTTCGCTTCCGCCGAAGAAATGATGGCATTGCGGGCCACAACGCTGCACAGTATCGCAGCTATCCTCAGAACCGCCGACGTCCTCGTATTCACCCTTGGATTGACCGAGGGCTGGGTCAACGGGGAGCATGGATATCACTATCAGTCGTGCCCCGGTACCGTTGCGGGCCGCTTCTCTCCGGGTCTTCACCATTTCCACAACGCGAGCTTCGCCGAAATGGTCGACGACTTGGTCGCTACGCGCGACCTGATCGCGACGGTGAACCCTGCGATCAAGATCTTGCTCACGGTTTCTCCGGTCCCACTGACGGCCACCGCGTCTGGACGGCACGTACTTGCGGCGACGACGCATTCAAAATCGCTGTTGCGCGCTGTTGCGGCACAATTTGCGGCGTCAAATGGCGCGGTGGACTATTTCCCATCTTACGAAATGATCACCGGTGCTCCTTTTCGGAGCATGTTCTTCGAGCCCAATTTGCGCAACGTAAATCCGGTTGGCGTCGATTTCGTTATGCGAAACTTCTTCGCGGCACTCGATCCCGAACAACACGACCTCCAACGCGATGTACCGGAAGGGGCATCGATAGTGGCGGATGCGCTGTGTGATGATGCGAAGCTCGAAATGTACGGGGCGACTCGCTGATGTTCTTAATTGGCGATTCGCATGCTCTGGCCATCAAGGCTGCAGCGCTTGACCGCGGACTGATGCTGCACGGCGGCATGATCGACGGTGGTCGTAACGTAAACATCGGTTTTCATGACAGAATAGGGGACGAAGTCCGCTTTCGGAAGCCTGAGCACCAAGCCCTGTTCGAAACGTATCTCGCTGCAGCCGGCGTCACATCGCTTCGCGACTTTCGGGGGCCAGTTCTGTGCCTGTTCGGAATGAACATCCATTATCTGTCACGTGCTGAAATCTGGTCCGAATTTTCGATTGCCCACGGTGGCGAGCGGCACCTGAGCCAGGCCGTCACGCGACTTGCGACGCTCGCAATGATCGAGGGCGCTATCCAGTTCTATAAAGATCTGATCGACATGGGGTGCACGGTCTTGTGTCCGCTTCCACCGCGCCGCTCTCCTACGGCTGATACAAACTCAATACCGTCCGTCTTCCGTGCGCTCGAAGGAGTCGTCATTGACCTTATTAGTGCTACCGGCGCCAGGGTCATCGATCATCGACACTGGTCTTTGGATCCCGAAGGGCGTTTGAAGGCGGAATATGCGTTCCCTGACCCCGCCGACGACGTGCATGGTAGCCTTCTGTTCGGTCATCGCCTGATCGATCAAACTCTGGCCGAAGCCTCGACGTTCGCAGCTTGAAGCGGCCGCGAAGATTGCAACCGGGCACCAAGCAATGCGGCACGATCTTCCAAGACTGCTGTAAGATATGCCGCTGACTCACGCGGAGCCATTGCGCTGGCCGTTCCCGAACGTCGCGCAGACCAGTTGCAAAACCGCCGCAAATCGTCTCTCGGGGCGCGATGAAGAATTTCTACGGCTCGATCCTGTTCACGATCGTCTGCCTGCTGCTCGCGGGCAAGCTCGCCTTCTGGCAGGGCGGCGGGATCGAGCTTGCTGGCCAGTTCGTCTTCGTCGCGGCGGTGCTCGGCGCGATGGAGACGTCGCTCAGCCTCGACAATGCCGTCGTCAACGCCTCGATCCTCAAGGACATGGCGCCGATCTGGCAACGCCGCTTCCTCACCTGGGGCGTGCTGATCGCGGTGTTCGGGATGCGGATCGTCTTCCCGATCCTGATCGTCGCGGTGTCGGCGATGATCTCGCCGTGGGAGGCGGCGCGGATCGCGGTGGTCGACCAGGCGCGCTACGAGGCGATCGTCACTGGCGCGCATATCGGGATTTCGGGGTTCGGCGGCGCGTTCCTGCTGCTCGTCGGGCTGTCGTTCTTCTTCGACCCCGATCGCGAGCATGTCTGGCTGTCTTGGATCGAGCGCCCGCTTGCCGTCATCGCGCGGATGCCGTTCGCGGCCTATCTCGTCGTCGCGGTGGTGATCATCGGCCTGTCGTTCGTGCTTTCCGGCGCGCCGCGGCAGACCTTCCTGATCGCGGCGTTTTGCGGGGTAGCGGCGTTCTTCTGCGTCCACTGGATCGGCGCGCTCGTCGGCGGCGATGTCGACCATGCGACCGGGGCGGTGGTCCGCTCGGGGCTGGGGGCGTTCATCTATCTCGAGTTCCTCGACGCGAGCTTCTCGTTCGACGGCGTGATCGGCGCGTTCGCGATCACCAACGACATCGTGCTGATCGCGCTCGGGCTCGGCATCGGCGCGATGTTCGTGCGCTCGATGACCGTTGCGCTCGTCCATGGCGGCCACCTCGCCGAGTTCCGCTATCTCGAGCACGGCGCCTTCTACGCGATCCTCGCGCTCGCGACGATCATGCTGCTCAGCATCCGCATCGAGACGCCCGAGATCGTCACCGGGCTGATCGGCGCGGCGATCATCGCGCTGTCGCTGTTCGCCTCGGTCCGCCACCGCAAGCGCCATCCCGGCGACTATGCCGATAACGGCGTCGGCGAGGTGATCCTGCCCGACGGCGATTGTCAGCCCGACAGCCGTACGCGCTGAGCAAGCCGCCCGGCAAAGGCCTCAACGCAGCCGCACGCCGATCCACAGCGTACGCGGCGTGCCGAGGTCGATCGAGCCGCCCGCGTTGCGCGTCAGCACGGTCGCATCGAGCACATTCTCCACGCGCGCGACGAGCGACACGCGGTGGCCGACCGGCATTGTGATCACCCCGTCGAGCGTCGTCACCGCGGGCAGCAGCCCGGTCTGAAGATCGTCCTCGAACTGATCGCCGACATAGCGCACCGTCGCCGACGCGCCGAAGCCGTTGCGGCCCCAGGCGAGCGTCGCGCTGCCGGTATGGCGCGGGCTCTGCGCCGGGATCAGGCCGTCGAGCGGCGCCTGCGTGCCCGATGCGCGAACGCGGCTGTCGCTATACGCATAGGACGCGTCGAGCGAGAGCGCGCCGTGCGCCGCATGCCCGGTCAGCTCGATCCCCCTGGCGACGATCGCAGCGACATTCTGCCGCTGGCGGACATTGGGCGCGATCGTCACGTTCGCGATCGCGCTGTCGAGCCGGTTGTAGAAAGCGGTCACGCCGAGCGTCACCCCGGCGACGGGCGTAAGGTCGATCCCGCCCTCGACCCCGCGCAACCGCTCGAGCCCGAGCGCGGCATTCGCCTGCGTCGTAATCGGAAAGACGACGAACGGGCGATACAGCTCGTTGAGCGTCGGCAGCCGGAAACCGGTATAGGCCGCGGTGCGCAGCGCGATCGCGTCGCTCGCGTGGAACAGCGCCCCGGCGCGGCCCGTCCCCTCGAACCCGTCGCGGTCGCCGTAGCGTGCCTGCGTGGTGATCGCGCCCGCCGCATTCGCCTCGCGGAAGAAGCCTTGCGTGATCGTCCAGCGGTCGCCACGCACACCCGCAGTCAGCACGAGCCGCCCGAGCGTCCAGTCATCCTCGACGAAAACGCCGAGCGTGCTGGTCTCGCCGCCCGCCGTGCGGCGCGTCGTGACGAGCCCGCTCGCGGCATAGGCATCCTCGTACAGCGTACCGTCGCCGAGCCGCGCATCCACGCCGACACGCAGCACGTGATCGGGCCCGACCGGCGGGCGC
>NZ_JASJVC010000071.1:0-17631 GCF_035019905.1 Sphingomonas sp. 10B4
CTTTCTCTACACTAAATCAGTAGGTTAAGCTACGCTCGCCAACCCGAAATCGCCCGTCCGACGAATAATCCGGGCTAAATAATGCGGTCAGGCGAGGATATTGACCGCCCGTGCGGCGACCAACGCGATGGGAACTATATACCTAACTAGCCGGTCAGCTAAATCCGCATAACCGCTACCACGAGCAGCGCAGTTATCACGGCCAGCAGGATATTGGTTGTCCGGGCCTGTTTCTTTCGGTTTACCGCCTCCTCGCAAAGCCCTGCCAAGAGCGTCACGACCAAAACCATATCCTGACGAGTGTGAAATACGGCCCGACGCCAATCGTGATCGGTGATCGGTTCGCCGGGATCGGCGGCGTCCTTAGCGATCACCTCGGCTTGGGCATCTGCCGCGATTTCCATCCACCCCATTCCGACCTCCCGTTTCCAAGAGCGTATCAGGCGCAGCGCGCTAGTCTAGCCGCGATAATCCTCGATTGCGGCTGGCTGATACATCGCCGCCAGCTTTTTGGCTTCGGCCTCACCACCGGGCAGCATGTTTGCCTTTTTCAGAATGTAGGCGGGGTATTTCGTAGGCAGATAGATCGTCCGAAACCAATTCTGGAACTCCGCCCATGCCTCATTCGGGTAAGCATTCGCCTCCTGCGGGTTGCTCGCGCTTTGCGGAAACTCCGGCGGATAATAGTGGTTATACTTGATCCGAGGCCCGAACCGCTCCGCTAGGTTCATGGCCTTCCAGTAGTTCGCCCACGTGCTGCCAACGCTCCCATCCGGGATGGTATGATCGTTAACTGTGAGGCCCGCGTTGATCAGATCGACCGTCAACCCTACGCTTTCCTTGAATATGCTGAAATAACCAACCGGGACGCTGTTTCGCAACAACGAAACGCGAGCGTTGTGGAAAAGCCATGGATCAATAGGCGCGTAATTGAGAGCCTGATAAATGAACTGCTGTAACCCGAAACGCGCAAACTGGCGGTAATTTGTTAGCGCTGTTCCGTTAGTTTTCTGCGCCTCAAACGCAAAATACTCTACAAACGCCATGCAAACTACGTCTGGATATGCGTAATATGGCGATCCGTTCTTAGATATTTCTATGAAAAGCCTCGGATCAGAATAGCCGTACTTCCCGAGATAGTCGTGGAAGAACGCCACCCGGCTGCGCGGTGATATCACACCATCCCTCATGGCGGCTTCCCATTCCTGAGTGATCTCGAACACTGTGGAACGCGCCGCGCCCGACACGTTCGCGAGGCCCGTTTGGGTAAGGTACGGAATGCCGTTTTGCAGCACTCCCATTTCGACGCCCCCGATGACCTTTTCGACCTGAATGCCAAGGTCCAGAACGCCTTGCGCCGGGGGTGCCGGAGTTTGTGCCGCATTAAGCGCTAAGGCACTGCTATTACTAGCAAAAGAGGGTGCCGGAGTTACCATCCGTTGTGCCACTGCATCGAAATCAGCATCGATCGGCTCAATGTCCTTAGCCATGCGTCAATTCCTTATAGGTGAGGCGCTTGCCGACCATGCGGTCAATCGTCATGTCGATGAAGCGCATCGTACCAGCCTTTGAAGTGTTGTGGCGGAACGAAAACTCGTTGACGTAGCGATGCAGATGCTTGGGCGACATGTAGTGATAGATGCCATAGTGGCCGCGCTTTAGCAGCGCCCAAAAGCTTTCGATGCCGTTGGTATGAATGCAGTAGTGGCGGACGTACTCTCCAGCGCCGTGGTTTACGGTGTGGTGTGTGAAGCCCTTCGACGTGAGGCTGCGATAACCCGCGAACTCGTCGGTCACGACCGTCGCGCCATCGGGCGCATTGTCCTGAATGAAGCCAATGAGTGTCTTGGCGGTCGTGTCGGCGACTGGCGTAGCGCGGACCTGATCGTTCTCGTCGCGGATGCCGACAACGGCAACCTTGCCGACGCCGCCGCGACCGAGATGCAGCTTCTTGTCGGCGTGCTTGTTCTTCTCTTTGCCGCCGATGAAAGCTTCGTCGGCTTGCAGGTGGTTGCCCATGTCGCCATTTGACCCGCCAAGCCATGTCTCGCGGATGCGCTGGGCGAGAAACCATGCCGACTTTTGCGTCACGCCCAACTCGCGCGCCATCTGCGTTGACGGGATGCCCTTGCGAGCGGTCGTCATCATGTAGATTGCCATCAACCACTTGTGCAGCGGGAGGCGCGACTCTGCTAGAACGGTGCCGGTGCGGACGCTAAAATGCTGGCGGCAATCGCGGCAACGGTAGGGCATCGGCTTCATGCTCTTTACCGCTGCAACCGAGAGGCTACCGCAATGGGGGCACGAGATTTCACCGTTCCAACGGTTGCGCTCAAAATACTCGCGGGCTGCTTCCTCGCCGGGGAAGCGCTGGAAGAACTGATAGAGGCTAACGGTTTCAGGTTTCGTGCTCATGCACTTTAACTAGCCAAACATGTCGCACCTGTCAACGGGTTTTTGGCTAGCTAGGTATATAGTTCCCAACGCGATCGTCAGCAACGACACTGCGGATTCGAACATCATCATGATCTTCGCACGACGCGAAAGCGGCAACGTGTCGGTCGGTGAAAAGGCGGTGGCGTTGGTGAAGGCAAGATACAGATAGTCCACGAAACCGGGCTTCCAGGTCGCAGCCTCGGGCGTATTCATGGTCATGTGCGGGAATAGGAAATCGCACTTGCAACTGTCGACCACCCCGTGAGAGGCCGGGCCACCACGATCGAGGGTCCAGAACCACAGGGCGAAGATGATGACGTTGGTGCCCCAAATATTGAGCGCGTCCAACAGCAAGGTTTGGCCGACTTTGGAGGCGTGGCCGTTGAGCAGCGCATGAACCAGTTCGATCAACGCCTCGAAGTTGATCATCGTGATCAGCGCCGTCATCGTCAGAGCAAGCAGGCGAATGCCATATCGTGCTCTGGCGACCAGCCGCCAATGCGCCTCCGTCCTCGCGTCGCGCGCGGATATCTGAGTCCAGGCCGTCGCGACTGAAAGCGGCAGCAGAAGTCCCAGTTCGAGCCCCGGCGCCAGCCACCGCGGCCCAAGAGTCAGGTCGTTGATCATGACGAGCTGCAGGCACGCGATCACCACAACGGAGAGGCGTGCGAGCCAGAAATCCAAAGCGTGGGTGTGAATCGCCTTGAGTGCGGTGGTCATGGAAACGCTCTTCGCACGCATGACTTTCGCTTGCCAGTCAGCGCGGGACGAGGTCGAAGCAGAATATGAAAAAGCGACCTTTTTTTGGAAGGCCGTAAGGGAGTCAGGAACGGCAGCGATTGGGTCTTGGCGTCGAAAGGCATTCGGTTGGCATTCTTGATAGCGATTCAGTTTCGCCAGGCAGCCGGAAGAGGGTCGCCGCTCGGACCAGCGCAGGCGTGGAGGCTCAAAGCGCTATTGCATCGAACAATCATTCCAGCGTCTCTGCTGATGGTCCGGCACCATTGACCACCGTGAGCGATAGTCCGGGAAGAGCGAGGTCGGCTTTCCAATTGGAGACCGTCCTCTCCTCGGGCGGCAGATCGAGGCTTGGATGGCCGAGCCGCGCATCCCAGGCATATTGCCGCGCTGAATATTGCAGGACCCGGAGTGGTCCGTTCGTGGCCGTCTTGACGCTCTTGAACGCCACCTTCGCGGTCACGTCCGCCGTACCGCGATTGACGATCAACAGCGACCATGTCCCATCCGCCCGAAGTAGCGGATAGGCCGTTACCAGCGTCCGCCCGCGGCTATCCTTGAGCGTTGTCGTCGCCTGGAACAGCATGTTGCTGCCAGGGCCGGCCCAGGCCGGGTTCATCATCTTCGCGGCATAGAAGCTCGGCATCGCCCAGCGCGGCGTGCCGTGCTTGTCCATCTGCCACAGCATCATATTTCCCTTGCCAGAACATGGGCGGTCACCATCGAGCAGGTCGTCGGGCGGATAGCCGTAGAGATATGCCGCCGACCCACCGCGCCCGAGAAAGTCGGCGATCATGTCGGCGTTGAGCAACGCGCTCGGCATCTCCACCATCGCGCGCCCGGCAAAGGCGGAGAAGCCATATTCGGTGATGATCCAAGGGATCGACCGCGGCACGCCGTCGTCCTTCAGCCGCTGGAAGATCGTGTCCATCACCGCGCTGCGTCGAAGCAGTTTCTCGGGCACCGAGCCACAGAGATTGTCGAACGGAAACAGCTCGAAAGAGAAGAAGCCGAACTGATCGAGCCCGTCATGGCTTTTGAGATATTTGAAGAACTGGCTGGTCCAGCTTTCGTCAGGATCGGGATCGAGCCAGGTGTCGGCGACACCGTCCTGCAGGCTCGGGCCTCCGATCGCGATCTGGGGAAAGCTCGCGTGCAACCGCCGCGCGAATTCGAGGTAGAGCGCGGCGTAATCGGGCGCCGAGATCATCGCGCCATCGGGCTCCTCGCCGAGCTCGACCCGGTCGAACGAGATATGATGCGCGGTGAGATAGCGCAGTTCGGCCAATGCATTTTCGGGCGTGTCGAAGTTCAAGCCAGCCGGAACCATGATCGGCGTCTTCTGGATCACCGCCGATTTTGCCAACGCCTCGAACGAGGGCTGTTCGGTCTTGGCGTCACGGTCGCGCGCGCGGTGCCACGGATCGGTCGAGGAGACATAGACGAGCGTCTGGCGGTGCCGATCCGCGCGGTGGCGGATGATATCGGTCAGCTTGTCCGACGCGGTCATCGTACCGAGCGAAATCTCGCCGATCGCAAAACCGAGCCCGTCGCGAATATCATTGCCGGGCGCATCGCTGGTGTTCGAGGATTCCTGCAACAGGATTCGGACGAACTTGGTCGAGACCGATGTTTTGGCGATCCGAAGCGTGACCGTTCCGCCATGGCCATCGGCGACCACGCCTTGCGGGAAGTCGTGCCACAGCCCCTCATATTCATCCGCGCCGACCCAATATTGCACGGCATAACGCCGCGCATATGGGTGCTTCCACGCCAGACTGATCGCGTCGATCGGCATGCGTCGTGGCAATGCGACCACCGCCCATTGCGGGCGGGCGGGCGCCTCCTTTGAGAAATGCGAATCGAGATACGGATTGCTCTTCCAGAAGCTCGCCGGGTCGCCATCGTCGAGCCGTGAATAGCCGTCGTCGTTCGCCTGATCGATCGTGTTGCCGCGCCGCGGCAGTTTATAACCGAAGGTGACGAGCCCGTGCGTGTCGGCCTGTACGTCGCCAGTCCAATAGCCCCGGCGGTGCACTGCATCGCTCCACGAGCCTTCGGACGACCAGTGCCACGCCTCATTGGCGAGCTCCGAGCGCAAGCGATACGCCAGCCGCTGGTAGCTCGAGCGCCGCATCGCCGCAAGATTAGCGCTGCGGAACATCGCCGCCGCTTCGCCTTGCGCCCCGCCGTCGATCGACGCGCCTAGCGCGCGATCCGCATCGAAGACGGCAAGCGGCTTACCGTTCGCGCGCTCCACGGTGATGCGATCGACATCCGCACCCGCGGAGATGGGAACGGCGATGGCCGAAAAAGCAAAAACTGCCGCTAGCTTTGTCTTGATTGACCCGACGTGCGCGACTTGAAATCTGTACATCGCCGTCGCCTAAGGCGTAACCGCTCGAATACGAAGCGCCGATTTACCCCACAGAAATTGTCCTGCCGAACCGGATGGCTCCGTCGTCGGATCCATCCTTCGGGAACAAGCGCGTCAGGCCTTGCCGCTCGTAGAAGCGCGCGGCTCGCGCGTTGTCCTGGCTGACGCCAAGATGGAATCCGGTCGAGCCAAGCTCCCGTGCCCGTTCGATCCACGCTCGGAGAAGGCGTCCGCCATAACCGCCCCCCTGCAGACGCGGCAGCAGGTTGATGTGGAGGTGCGACGGGTGGTGTTCCACAAGCCAGTCCGGCGCGCGATCCGGATGGTGGATAGCCTGCCAAGCGTACACATCATCCCCGGCAGTCACGCCTACAAGATCGGCACTCATATCGGCGTGCGAAGCCCGAAGCGCGGGCCACCACTTCTCCTCGAGGATTTGCTCGAATACCGTCGTATCCAACGCACCAACGATGTATCCTCCGACGCCAAAGTTGTCTTCGACGATCAGGGCAAGCTCTGGAGCGAACAGGGCGTAGGGCGCTGCGTAAATGTGCCCTAAGAGTTTGGGATCGCGATACAAGCGTGACGCGTCGGCGCCGCTATAACCGGTCTGAACGACGATCTGATATAACGCGTCGAGATCGGCCTCGGTAAAATTTCGGATGACGGCCGTGGCTCGATTTCCTTGGTGCTGCTCGGAATCTCGACGTGCACCGTTGTCGTGCTTCCGTCGAGCTCAGATGGACGCTGCTGATACAAATGCGATAGGGCAGGTCACATTCTGCACTGAAAATCACCGCCAACGCGGCCCACGTCATATCGGCCTTCGATACATTGCGCTGACGATCGCGTCGGCCGATGAAAAGGCGTGATCTGACCTATGATCCCGTCATTTGCGTTACCGACCTGAACAAATGGCCGCTTTCGGTGATCGGAAAAGAAACTTGAATGTCCATAAATGGGTCTATTTGCGAAGTCTCTCGCCTTACCAAATGTCTGCCCCAATTGAGTTCTTCATCGCTCGTGTACGGCTTTCAACTCCGCTTCAGCCGCGCTCGCGACAGACGCCGGTCCTCGAGGGAGTAGTACAGCCAGACCTCGCCTTCACGACTCGTGACGGAGGCGGCGAAAGCGATGTCGCTCGCCGTCCGGTCGGGGACCGGCGGCGGGGTGATCAGCGGCTCGATGCAGCGGTCGATCACGCGAGTCAGTTCGCGGTCGAACGCCACCCAGCCGATCCGCCAGCGCGCGTCGTGCGTCGCGCCGTTGTAGAACATCACCGGCATCTCGGGGTCGTCGAGCAGCATCGGGCCGGTCGACAGGTGCCAATTGTCCCACCCGTCTTCGCGCGGCATGAACGGGGTCGGCTGCTCGTCCCATGGCCCATCCACCTTGGGGCCGATCGCCAGACCGACGCGACTGGCCTCGTCGGCGGCATATTCGTAGAACAGGCTCCACCGCCCGTCTTTTTCGCGATCGACGGTCGCTTCCTTGGTGTTGCCGAGCGACTTTGTAGAGGCAATCGCGACGCCGGTCTTCACGAGTTTGTCAACAGTCGGCCCGGCGGCGTAGAACATCTCGCCATGCGCCATGTCGGCCTCGACACCGGTGTAATAGACGACGTAGCTGCCGTCCTCCATCTTCACCACGGTGGGATCTTCCACCCCGCCCGAATCCTTTTCGCCCGGGCCGCCCGGCAGGATCGAGGGGTGGTCGAGCATCGCGAAGTGAACGCCGTCATCGCTCCAGCCGGCCCAGATGATGCCGGTGTCGGTCATCGGTTCGCCGGGCCGCGTGACCGCGCGCACCATGATGCCGAAGCGGCCGTCCGGCTCCAGCCACACATACGGGCTCATGAGGTCGCGCTCCATCAGGGGCGACGGACCCATCAGATGAATGTCCTGCAACTCCTGCACGTTGAAATTGACCGAATCGGACGAAGGATAGACCAGCACCTTGCGGTCGCCGGTCACGCTGTCGGCGGGCAGGCGCGAGCGTACGATCGGGACGCCGGGCGTGATCTCTGTCTGGTTCGTGGCACCTGCTGTCGAGGAGGGCGTCGCGGGCTTGCCCCCGATCATGCGCCGAGTGCCTGCATCAACGACAAGCCACCGTCGATCACGATCCGCGCGCCGGTGATGTACGACGCTTTGTCCGAGGCAAGGAACACGGCGAGGTCGCCGACCTCCTCGGGCTTTCCCGCCCGATCCATTGGGATGTTCTGTTCCAAAGCCTTTCTATAGGCCGGATCGGCGCTGGCGCGCTCGTTCATCGGCGTCAGGATCATGCCGGGCTCGATCGCATTCACGCGGATGCCGTTGGGCGCCTCCTCGATCGCGAGCTTCTCGATCAGATTGGTCAGCCCGCCTTTGGCCGCGCAATAGTCCGCGCCGCCAGCGCGTACGGCATAGGCGTGGATCGATGAGATGTGGATGATCGCACCGGGAGAGTTCGCGGGCCGGTTGCGGACGAAGCGGCGCGAGGTGAGGAACGCGCCGGTCAGGTCGGTATCCAGCATGCGCTGCCATTGCGGCAGCGTCATTTGCCGCACTGGCACGCCCGCCATGTTGATCCCGGCGGAGTTAACCAGAACGGTCACGAGCCCGAACGCCTGCTCGGCGGCCGTGAACGCTGCCTCCACCGAGGATTCGTCGCCGACGTTGCACTGGACCGCGACCGCATCGCCGCCAGCTGCCTTGACCTTCGCGCCGGTGTCGCTTCCATCGTTATGGGCATCGTGAAAGAGCACCACCACCTTGTCGCCCAGCGCTCCGAACGCGATCGCGCAGGCCGCGCCGATCCCGCTTTCTGCGCCGCTCACCAAGACGCACCTGCCGTTCGTCATCCCATTGCCCTCTTTCGAATCTCTTCCGATCGTATCGGCGCGAGCTTCAATGCGAGCCATTATCATCTTTGTCATGTTGCTGCTGGCACGCCGCCTGGCGGTACCGATATGAACGATTGCTGCGGTTTATAATCCAAGCGCAGTGCTCAAAGCATCCGCTCGGCGAACGTGAACGAACGAGCGATTTAGGGAAGCCGCAAACTCGCGCTGAACGGCTGGTTGTGGGTCGTGCTGGCCGCGACGCGGTCTGCCGGCTCGCGACCATTTATCGCCGCCTAGCCTTCTGGATCACGGCGACATTGCCCGCCGCTCGAATACGCTTGGCGCGAAGTACGTCACCGCCGTAACCTTCGACGTCCGGGATCAGCTACAGGCAGTCCTCGACAAATGTCTGATCGAGCACGGCTATGTCCTATTCGGTTGACCGAGCCGCAGGTTGAAACGCTGAAGGGATTGAAGCGCCATAGCCCTCGACGAACTGCCTACCTGCATTCAATCGATTCTGACGCGATGTTGATTGATCGGCAGCGCGTTTCTTTGGGAGGATAAACCCAAGGTGCTAACGGGTAGACGAGCACGCCCAGTATCTGCTTTTCGGCCGCGTCGCGCCCAAAGCTGTCGGACCGCAGACCACCAGGTATCGCAGATCCTGCGTGTTGGCCGGGCCTGGTTCCAAGGCGTAACGGTTCCGCGAGACGAGCCAACAAAACGCGCTGCCTGGCACCGATCTTTTCCATGAACTTCATCCTTTGATTGATCGCGGGCCGCAGTCGGATCGGTTCGGCGACCGACACGCCACCGGAACGGTACATCCGTTCCCGGGCCGTCGAACGGATGTGTCAGTCGGGATCCACGGGCGCCGGGGCGGAGCCCGTCGTGGGGTCGAAGCCAGGCGTGAGCGGGTCGAGTGGATTCGCGACAGCTACAGCGCTGGATTGCTGGGATTCGCCCCAGGCGCGAACGATCAGGTCGCGCAGCAACGATGCGCCAGCGCCAGTCCTGGCATAAACAAGCGCGCGCGCATCTATATCGGCGGCCTTGGCAAATGCACCGCGCTTGTCGAGTTGGTAAACCGTCTCCATCCGATCGCCGGCCTCATCCAGATACGACAGCACGGCGTCGAACAGGTCGCCGCGCGCGCGGGCGAGCGGCGCCATGTGCCGGCTCACGTCGACTTCGGTAAGGTCGATCAGACCGACATAATCCGACTCAAAGCGGCTGTGGATACTGGCTCCAGTTGTGTAGCCGTGGGGATTTGGCCCCCGCCATCCGTCGCTGTTGATCGAATCGTGCAAGGGTTGCGATCCATCTCCGACATAATGGCCCAGTCGAATGACATCGAACGCGCAGATCTGTTCGAGGAATTGCGCGTTTTTCTCCCGGCCGGCGGCGCGGACGCCGCGCAGCTGACGCATATCGGCGACCAAATGCCCGTATTGCTCCATCACCGCGTATGGCAGCGTGCCCGTCCAGCGGACGTTGACCCACGCTGCCGCCGCCGGATCGCTCCGCGCAACCCGCGCGTTTTCCCGGTAGAGCGCGAGGAGAAAGGCGTAGCGCGAGCGCGGGATGGGCTTGAGAAAGGCGAACCGCTCGCGGAACCAGCCGTGGTTGGGGTCCTCCTCGATTTTGGAAAACGGCTCCGAGGCATTGCGCCAGCCGTCTGGGACGGTGGACGACGCCGCGATGTAATCGACATAAGCGCGCAGGAACGTCGGCCCGTCCGCGGGAAGTGCCGCGATCGCCGCGCGATCGATCGCCGTATGCGCCTGATGGCCCCAGCCCAGCGCGGGCGAGGCGGTGAGGGCGACGAGGAGCGGGAGGATTCGCTTGATCATGACTGGTCGCGCGTGAGGGGTTGCCGATGCCGATCGCCGGTCATGGATCGAGCGGGTCCGAAGGATCGATCCGCAATGACATAGCCGACGGCTGGAAGAGCAATTGCGTCGGTGACACGCGGACTCCGATGCGGCCCGGCTGGTAGCCGAGTTCGGCCTGGTTGCGGCCGGCGAAGGTCGCGCTCGCGATGTAGCGGCTCTGGTCGGGGTTGGTCGAGATCAGCGCTGGCCGATCAAGCGGAGCACCCAGCGCCACCAGCCGGCGCGTTGCGTTGCGCAAATTGGTGGTGGTGTGGCGCGCGTACGGCTCGATGAGGATCGCACTCGCGGGCACGCCGAAGCGTTCGCTCGCCGCACGGGCCATTTCCACCGCCTCGGCCGCGCGCGTCCCCCGCGGGTGGACCGTGCCGCCCGAGAACAGGACGAACGGCGCGAGCCCGGTATTCCAGAGCGTGACCGCCATCTGGACATTGAGCTTGCCCAATGCGCTCAGCGGGGTCGCAAGGTCTTCCGGGCCGATGCCCGGAACGATGATCGCCGTGTAGCGATAGCGCGACCAGTCGAGCGTCTTGGCGCGGACCATGGCGGCATGGTTGAAGCGTGCGTCGAGCGGCTCGAACGCGGCCGCGTCGTCCCGATCGTTGCCGTCGAGCAGCGCGAGCGCGAGGCCGATGCTCGGGTCGAGCGCGGAGACCGGAGCGTCCCGCCCCGCCTCGGCGAGCGCGACCGCGGCGGCGGCATTGGCGATGGCGTGATCCGGATCGGGCCCGTCGATCTTCGGGTAGCGCGGTGCGACGGCTTGCCCGTAGACGCCGATCACCGCGTTGATACCGGCGATCTCGCGCACGATGCTCGCGCGAACGCCGTCGTCGGATGTGGTCGCGAGGCCGGCCTCGTCACCGGCCTTGGCAATCATATCGCGCTCGGGGTCGGTCCAGCGCGCCGCCTCGAGCACGCAGCGCGCGTCGCCGCTGCACGCCGCGATCCGCTGGCGCCGCAGTTTGAGCAGCGCGGCGACCTGCGCCGGCCGGATGTCGCGCGGCCACGCCGCGAGCAACGGGAACAGCCGCGCGGCCATCTTCGCCATCACGCGGTCCGGCACGACGGTGGCGCCCGACACGGGCGCCGCTGCGACCACCAGCAATGCGCAGCCAGCCAGCAAGCCCGCCCGGGCGGGGCTCACCATGACCGGGTCACCACGAAGCGGAAGTTGCGCCCGAACAGCGGACGGCCGTAGACCGCGACCGCCGTGCCCTGGCCGAAGGCGTCGCTGCGGGTGTTGCCTTCCGTCAAACCGTGGCTGTTGGTGATGTTGTCGCCCACGACCTGGAACTGCCACGGGCCGCGCGTATAGTTGAAGCCGGCGCCCAGCGTCTGATAGGCCGGCAACTGCGTCGTGTTCAGATAATCGACATATTCGCGGCCGACGAAGTTCAGCGTACCATAGATGTCGAACAGATTGCGGCCGCTTTCGAAATGGAATTTCGGAAGGACATGGCCGTACAGTTTCGGCTCGCGGATGATCTGCTTGCCCGCGACGGCGATCGTCTGCGACGGATTGTTCGGGTTGTAGAGGTTGTCGTACTGCGGATCGGCAAAGGTGATCGCCCCGTTGAGCGAGAACCAGCGCACCGGTTCCAGATTCGCATCGATCTCCACGCCCTTGCTCACCGCCTTGCCGATGAACGGCACGTTGGTGGTGTATTGCGTCGTCGGATCGGGATAGGAGCCGTTGAGCGGGTTGAACTGGGTGTAATAGCCGGTGGCATAGAGATAGTTGCGGCCGAACGACGCCTTGACGCCGAACTCATATTCGTTCGCCTTGGTATAGGTCGGCGTCGGCGCGGTGCTGAAGGCGGTGCCGGCGGTGGGCGGCACTTCGACATGGCTGGCGCGGCCATAGGCGCCGAAATGGCGGGTGAAATCGTAGCTGAGGCCCACCGTCCAGTTGGTCACCTGCGGACTGAGGCGGAATTGATACGCCGTGCCCGTCAGCGCGACGACCGTGTTGGCGAGCGTCCCGGCCAGCGCGGTGTTGGTCACCGTCTTGGTGTAATCCTCGAAGCCATTGTAGCTGTACCATTCGTGGCGGATGCCGCCATCGAGCCGCAGCCCGCGCGTGATCTCCCACGTGTCGTTCGCATATACTGCGAGCATCTTGGCATCGACCTTGCCGATCCCGAGCGCATTGGTGCCGGGCAGTGCGCCGTTGTTGGTGACTTTGCCCAGCACCGCGCCCGACGCGGAATAGGCGATCAGGTCGAGCGTGGCGGGCTGGCCCTGCACCTGGAGCAGATATTGCTGATAATATTGGTTCTGCGTGTCGCCGTAGAAGGAGGTATAGGCACCGACCTTGACGTCATGCGTACCGAAGGCGGTAGCGAACTTGTGCGTCAGGCTGAGATCGCCCTGCACCGAATAGAAGCGCGAATCGGCTGCGCGATATTGCGCCGGCATCACCAGCCCAGACTGCGTGGAAGGATTATAGGCGGTGTTCGTACCGGCATAGACATAGCCGAGATGATCGACCGTGCCGAACGCCTTGGTCGCGGCGGCGCGATAGCTGTTGGCATACGCCGTCGCGTCGCTCGGGTTGGTGGTCGAGTAGAGCGCGTCGAACGTGTTCTTGCCCTTGGTCGCGCCGCCCTTGAAGCTAACCAGCCATCCGTCGAAATCGCCTTGATACTGCAGGCCGAGATTGCCGTATTGCATGTGGCGACCGTCCGCGAGATCGCGGTTCACGCTGCGCAGTGCGCCGTTGGGGTCCTGATAGCTGAGCGTCACGTCGCGGAACGCCGGCGAGTTCATCGTGCCGGTGAAATAGTTGAGCCACGGGTTCAGCGACTGCGATGGATTGGACGGATTGGCGATCGGGATCGGCAGATAGAAGACGTTGTGGTCGTTCAGATAATTGGCGGTCACCTTGACGAACCCGTTGCCGAAGTCGTGCTTGATGTTGGCCCGGATCTGGCCGCCGCGATCGTTGGGGAAGCCGTTGTCGCGATAGCCGTCGCTGTAGCGCAGGAAGCCGCCGATCGCATAATAGGTGTCATGGCCGAGCGGACCGGACTGCATCAGGTCGGCGCGATACAGGCCAATATCGCCGATCGTCAGCTGCGCCGCGCCGCGCGGCGTGGCGGTGCCGCTGACCGTGATGTTGTTGACGATCCCGGCCGCTTCCGATGCGTAGACCGGGGCGGGGCCGCCCTGCACGACTTCGACCCGCTCGGTCATCAGGTCGTAGCGGTTCATACCGTCGCCCGAGTTGAAGAAATAGCCGTCGACCTCGTGATAGAGCGGCAGGCCGTCCTGCTGGAAGATCAGCATGCCGCGGTCGGTCGGGATGCCGCGCAGCCGCGTGATGTTCTGCACCTCGCCGCCGGTCGTCTCGACATGGATGCCGGGCAATTGGCCGAGCAGGTCGGCAAAGCTTTTCGGCGCGAGCTGCTTGATGTCGGCCTGCGAGAGCGAATTGATCTGGTACGATACGTCGAAGCGGCGCTGCGCACGCGCCGAGCCTGTGACGATGATGTCGGTGTTGGCGGCAGCGGCAGCGGGTGCGTCCGCCGCCTGCGGGGCGTCCGATGCCGGTTCGGCCGCGGGGGCCGACGGCGACGACGCGACCTGAGCCCAGGCTGGGACGGTGCTGGCGAGCGCGAGTGAGGCGACGGCACAGCCACTGGCCAGAGTGATTTTTCGCATGACATTCCCCTGTGGCGCACCGACCCCCGATGCTCGCCGACGTCACGCTAGGCAGGCTCGGTGACAGTTTTAATTATTATTTGAAAAATAAATCCGGACCGCGCATCGCCCCCCGTCACGGGAGGATCGTATGAACAGCCGGGGGAGGGCAGGCGGCACCGCGCTGCCCTTGGATGAAGACGAGAAACGCATCATGCGATGCCTGCGGCTGTCGGGGCCGGCATCACGGTCGGGGCTTGTCGGCACGCTGGGGTTCAGCCCGGCCAAGCTCACCAAATTGTCGCAGCGATTGCTCGCGATCGGCCTGGTCGAGGAGGTCGAGGATACCGAAACCCAGGGCCGCGGGCGTCCCGCGATCCCGCTGCGCATTGCGCCCGGCGCGGGCTATGCCATCGGGACCACGGCGCATAAGGGCGTGCTCGATATCGCGCTGGTCGACTACGCCGGAAGCGTGATCGCCCAATCGGCCGGGCCGTTCCACGATCACGACCCGCGCGCGCTGTGCCGCGCGGTACGGACGCGGATCCTCGCGATGATCGACCGGCACAATCTGGTCGGCGCGCGTTTTTTGGGCCTGGGGATCGGCATGCCGGGCCTCGCCTCGTCGCCCGACGGCGAGCATTGGCGCACCGTGCCCGAATTGTGGGGCAACCGCGATGTCGCGATCCGGGGGATGTTGGAGGACATGCTCGCGCTGCCGGTCTGGATCGAGAACGATGCCTCGGCGACGGCGCTGGCCGAATATTATCTCGGCAGTCCGACCGACCGAGACGCGACGATGGTGGCGATCTTGCTGGGGTACGGCATCGGCGCGGGCATCATCGCCGATGGCCGGTTGCTGCGCGGTGCGATGCGCAACGCCGGCGATATCGGCGCCTTTTACCCGATCGATCAACCCCGCCCGTCGCCGGTCGATCTGCTGGCGCTGCTTCGGGCGGACGGGTGCGACATCGATTCGGTCGCGGATGTCGGCGACAAGGTGTCGCAGCATCAGGCGGTGGTCGATGCCTGGGTGGTGCGCGCTGCCGATCAGCTGCGGCTGGTGGTGGAAAGCGCGCTCGCCTGGTTCGATCCCGGCCGGATCGTCCTGTCCGGGCCGCTGCCACGCGATCTGATGGTGCGACTGGCCGAGCGGCTGAATGCCTCGGGCATATCGCGCGGGCCTGGTTCGACCTTCATGCCGCCGGTTTTGGCCTCCCGGCTCGGCGGCACCGCGATAACGCTGGGCGCCGCCTTGCTGCCGATCCACGCCGGCATCGCGCTCTGACACTGCCCGACAGCTGTCACACAAGCGCTGTAGCGACTCTGTCGGACAGGCAGGGACGATGCTGCAAACGACAATCTCTCGCGACGGCTGGCGGCCGGCGACAGCGACCGGGCTTCGCGACCGGACCGGCGGACTGCGACTGCCGTACGTCGCCGCGCACTATGGCAAGAGCCTGCTCTGGTGCGCGAGCGAGTCGATGTTCGCGTTTCTGCTGACCGAGCTTGCGCATTTGCCACCGATGGCGGTCGGCTGGGTGCTTGCGCTGAGCTTCCTCCTCAGCGGAGCCCTCGACATCGCCGTCGGCACCGCGTTCCGGCGGCAATTGTCGACGATCGCCGCCTGTTCGCGGCTCCAATTGACCGGCGCGATCACCGCGGCCGCTGCGCTGCTGCTGCTGTTCAGCGTGCCGGCGCTTCACCCGGCGATGCCGCTGCTCCTAGCCGCTTCGGCGATCCTCCTGTTCCGGCTCGCATACGCGTTCGTCGACCTGCCGCAGAATGCGATGCTAAGCCTGTTGGTGCAAAGCGACGCACGCATGTCGCTCGCATCGCTGCGGCTCGTCGCGAGCGGGCTGGCGGCGCTGACGATCGGCGCATGGGCGTCGGCGATCGTGTACAGTCCCGCTTCGCACCGGTCGCTCTTGCTGATCCTTACCGCGCTGCCCCTTGCCGCCATCACGATCGGGTCGAGCGCGCATCTGCGACGGCGGGTGCTCGCTTCGCCGGGGGCCAAGACCCCGCCGATCGCGAAGCCGTTCGCCGTCGCGGGACGATTGCCTGTCGCGGTGTGGCGGCTCGTGGGGGTGATGCTGGTGATCAATTTCGCGGCACCGGTCTTCACCCGGATGTTGCCCTATTATGCGGCGTACCAGATCCACGATCCGCTGCTTGGATCGAGCGCCATTGCGTTCGTATCGCTCGGCGCCCTGGCGGGGCCGCCCATCTGGTACGGCTTGCTGCGCGCGCGCTCGGCCGAGATCCATATCGTCGCATGTGCGCTGTCGCTGGCCGCGGCGGCCGGGCTGTTCGGGTTGGCGGGCTGGACCGGAGGCCCGGCGCTGGTGGTCATCGCCGGCTTGCTGGGACTTGGCGCGGGAGGCCCCGGCATGGCGATCTGGTCCGCGTTCGGGCAGATTGTCGCGGATGCTGGCCGCGGCCGGGAAGGACTGGCCTATGGGCTGTTCACTGCCGCCGCCAAGGTGGCACTGGCGCTGGATGCGATCGGCATGGGATGGCTGATGTCGGATCCCACGTTCCGGGAACCTTCGAGTCCGCGTCTGCTGCTTTACATGACGCTGCCGTCAATCATCGCCGGCGTTACCGCAGCCCTGCTGGTGCTGGTCTGGAGGCCTGGAGGCCGGGGGGCCGGGGGGCCGACATCATGAACGAGGGACCGCTTTTGGGAAGCGGCAAACAGGCCGTGAATGACCGAGTGTGTGAAGGATATCGGATGCCGGCAGGCGTACGATATCCTCCAAAGCGGGAAGCCGCGGGCAGCACGCGGTGCCTATGGGTTTTTCGTTTTTCGCTCTGCCGCGCGGGGGTCGCATCGGCCTGTGGGAAGCGCATGGGCTGTTCGGAACGTGGGGCGCAGGGGCGACGTGCCGCGTAGCTGGTGACCAGTGTCGGGGCTTGAGATCGGCGCCGACTCGGCTGGCGTTGTCGCCAACGCGAGCGGAATCGCCGCCGGAAGCACGGGACTTTCGGAGCGCGGTTGGGCCGAGCCATGCCGGGTCATGGCGCGGTGGTCCCGGTCGATGCGGTGGAGTGTGGCGGTGCGCGCGGCTGGCGCCAGCGCTCGAAGGCCTCGATGATGACCATGTGCCCGCCACAGCAGGGGCATGGTGGGCGGACATCGGTCGGCTCGTCGGGCGTCTCGTTATCGGGCGGCGGCGCGACGCCGAGCAACTGGCGGGCGTGTTCGAGGTGCGCCTTGCGGGTGGCACCGGCGAGCAGGCCGTAATGGCGGATGCGGTGGAACCCGCGCGGCAGGACATGGAGCAGGAAGCGGCGGATGAACTCGTCCGTCGCTAGCGTCATCACCTGCTGCCGATCGGCACCGTCGCGGCGATAGTCTTTGTAGCGCATGGTGACGCCGGCCCCGTCGAAGGCGAGCAGCCGACTGTTCGAGATCGCGACCCGGTGGGTGTAGCGCGACAGATAGGCGAGCACTGCTTGCGGCCCGGCGAACGGCGGCTTGGCGTAGCCGAAGCGCTTTCGGCATGGGACGAGGCCCTCGCGATCAATCTGAAGGTCGAAGTCGCCAAGCGCGCCTCGGCACTGCGGTCGGCTGTTGCGGTAGGTCAGGCTTAGCGGATCGACCGCGAGCTCGATGAACTAGTCACGATTTTCGTATCCATTCGGCGACGACCATCGGGCGTAATTTTGTCTCGCGTGCGCGAGCGATCAGGCCGCTTGCTTGATCTTGA
>NZ_JASJVC010000072.1:0-17222 GCF_035019905.1 Sphingomonas sp. 10B4
CGCCTCGATCCAGCTCTTTGCACGCCGCATCGCAAGACTATGATATCACCCCGAATAATTATGAATCAGACTCTTAGGGCGCCAAAGCGCCCGCGCTCTTCGCGATACCGAACGATCTCGAAACCGTGACCCTTGAGTTGCGAAACAGCGTCCAGTTCCTGGGCAGAGGCGGTGTTCAGATCGATCATGTCTCACCAGTGTAGCAGCGGCGGGCATTCGGCAACGCCTGTTCGGATTTGACCGATACAGAGCGCTCATGAAGTGCGGCGCAGACCCTATGTGGCAGTGACCCAATTGCGGCCATTCGACGCGCAGGTCGGCGTTCCTGAAACTCGCCGTTCATTCAGACTTCGCTGAAGGTCCGCACTTACGAAATTTAGGCCAGCTGCTTTTGTGAACCGAGTGACGGCGAGCTAACGGTCGGCCTACCGCAGTAAAACACAGATCGTTGCCGGCCCAATCAGTCCGATAAGCTGAACGAGCCACCAACGGCTTTTCTTGCCTCCGCGATCCACTTCAAATCTGCTTCGAGGCTCAGAGTCCCGTGGCGGATCGCTAGCAATCGAAAGCGAGCCTCTTGGGCGGCCGGGGAGGCCTCCGCTGATTGTATCAATGCCGTGTATCGCTCGATCCCCCCCAGACACCGCGCTTCATGTCGGTCAAGCAATGCCGAGAAGTCGTCATGCGACAAGTTGTTTCCGAAGAAAGTTTTGACCAGGGTCGGGTGGCGCAGCTTTGCCATGCCGAGATCGGTATCGGTCAACCATGTCCGGAAAGCCGCCTCTCCCTCTTTGGTCGGCGCATAGACGCGCTTGTCGGGGACGCCAGTCTGTTCGACGTGCGTGGAGATGACGTACCCACCTGCCTCTAGACGGGGCAACGCTGTATAGACATGGGCCTTAGTCAACGGCCAGAAATGCGCCACGCTGCGCGCCGCCTGCGCTTGAAGGTCGTATCCCGATCTCGGCTCCGCGCCGTCGAGCAAGAAGCCCAACACGATCCAGGCTCCCTCCGGAAGATTGATACCGCTTGTCACTTTCATAGTCCACACTATACTAGTTGAGATAGGCCACTGGAGCGATCGATAGCATGGAAGCCAGCCCCAAAGAACTTCCGGTTCAATCACGCTATAAGCTGCTGACCGGATTGGTCGTCCCGCGGCCCATCGCCTGGGTGTCGAGCCTTTTGGCAGATGGGGTCGCGAACCTGGCGCCTTTCTCCTATTTCTCCATTGTCGGTCACGCACCGATGGCGATCTCCATATCCGTTACGGGGCGAAAGCCGGACGGGACGCCGAAAGATACCGGGCAAAACCTGATGCCTGTCGATCAGGGTGGTCGCGGTGAGTTTGTCGTCAATCTGGTATCCGAGCATCAGGCCGAGGCGATGGCCCGAACTGCGCGACCGATGCCAACCTCGGCTTCCGAATTCGAACTGGCAGGACTAGACATGGCACCTGCCCGTCTGGTGAACGCGCCGCGCGTCGCGGGGGCTCTCGCAGCGCTGGAGTGTAAGACGCTCTCCGTCATCGCCGTCGGTTCATCGCGGTTGATAGTTGCCGAGGTCGTGCATCTCGCAGTCAATGATACCGTGATCGATGCCAGGCATCGCATCGATTTCAGTAAACTGGCGGCAATCGGCCGGATGGCGGGGTCGCAATATACTCGAACGACAGATCGGTTTGAACTTGCGGATGAAGGCTATTTCCCTGCTGCCGGCATGGCCCGATGACCGCGACCGATGCAAATGCCAAATCGGTGGTCATGTTCATCGATCTCCAGGAGGGGTTGTTGGAAGCCAGCCGGACCCTGGCGTCATCGGACATCCGTCGTAACGCTGCCGCATTATTGTCGATCGCGCGGGCCTTTGGCCTGGCGTGCGTTGCATCGGTGATACCGACGGGACCTGTCCCTGCACCTTTGATCGTCGAGCTCAATCGGGCCGATCCAGCGATCGGCCTCCGTCCTCGGCGGATGATCAGTGCCTTTGGATCGATTGGAGAACCATGCGAGCATCTGGTCATCGGCGGCGTCGTTACCGAGGCTGCCGTCCTCCATACCGCCATGGACGCTAAGCGCGCAGGCTACGACGTCGACGTGCTTCTTGATGTCTGCGGCGGTCTGTCCACCCGCACCGAGAATGCCGCCATCAGACAAATGGAGGCAGTGGGTATACGGACCAGTTCTATCGCCAGCTTTGCAACAGGCCGCCTAGGTGACATGGCCGACCCGTCGGCGATGGTCGTTATGCGTACGCTGAGCCAGATGCTTTAACATCAGGACGAGCAGCGACGATTTGCTCGCGCTGAGTCTACCAAAATCAGCAAGGAAATGGCGGATTACAGGCGCTGGTTTTCGGCCAGAGACTGCGCCTCGTGGATATCAACGCGATCAAAGGGCCGGTCGCTACGACCCAGAAGGCGCCATTCGGCGCAGCTTTCGCGATTCCCAACTTCAGACATCCGTTGAACTCGCTAGAACGCAACGTCAAGCAGCCCCCGATACGCTAATTGGATGGCAAAAAGTGGGACTTTGCGGTCATTTCCGTGTTGGGCAGCGAACGGCGGCTTCCACCCAAACACCGGACGTTCCGGAAATGAGCAGGCGACGGCAGGGCATGCGGCGCAACTCGTCGATCGCTATTCCGAGCGTAAGGAGCCAGTCGTCCGATCGACCATCTCACTGATATTTCAGCCCGCGCGCTTCGGCAGGCCTAGGTCATGCAGCCGTTGAGATCTCAAACGATGACCTGAAACATCCTTCTTTGCGCCGCATACCATGCACAAAAACGAAGCGCAGCGCGGCGATGCGCCAAGCTCAACGCTGTCCGGATCATCAAACCAATATTCCCGTTCGCTTGGTCGCGTTCACTCAGGATCGGCTCGATGGCGCATCTGCCATTGGCAACATGATCCTTGCCCGGCACGTTGGACCGACAAGAAATTCAACGCTACCTTCATGGCCCAGAACAACCTCCCTCACGATCGCGAGACCGAGCCCGTGGCCCACGCTATCGGGACTGCCCTTGCGGAAGCGGTCGAATACCGCTTCGCCGAGCGCCGGCGCAACGCCCGGACCCTCGTCACTCACGGTTATCAGGGCTTGCCGGCCACTGCCCAAAGCTGAGCGAACCTCTCCGACGAGGCGAATTCGCCCCCGACCATGGATGATCGCGTTCTCAAGCAGGTTACGCACCATGTCGCGAAGATCATCGGGCCGGCCGCGAACCTCCAGCGAATCGGGAAGCTCGATATCCAGCTCCCGGCCTTCCCGTTCCGCGAGCGGAAAGACCGCTGCCGCGGCCTCGCGCGCGTTGCGGGAAAGGTTGACAACGGGCTCATCCACCACAGCGTCGGCCTGCCGCGCGTGCTCCTTACGGGCGAGATCGAGCAATTGGCCGACGAGCCGGTTCAGTTGCGCGAGATCGTCATCGATCGTCGCCCAATGCAGCGTGCCGCCGAGCTTTGCGCGCTGAAGATGCAGGCCCAGCACGGCCAGCGGTGTCCGCAGCTCATGGGCCGCATCGGCGACGAAGCGTTGCTCGGCATGATAGGCTTCGGTCAACCGGTCGAGGGCACCGTTGATGGCGTTCACCAGCGGGCGAACCTCCTCCGGAAGCCTTTCGGTGGTGATGCGCGCCACCGGGTTGCCGGGTCCCACGATCGCTGCTTCGCGCGATGCAGAGGCGAGGTGACGTAGACTCCAGCCGCTCACGAACCAGATCAAGAGGATCGCGCCGAAGCTGAACGGCAACAGGATCAGAATGTCCTGATACGGGTCCTGGAAGAGAAAATAGTCGGTGCCGCGTATCGCTTGTGCCTGGCGTTCGAGCGGACCCAAAGCAAAGGCTCCACCGAGCCCCAGCAGGAACATGAAGAGCATCCCGGCAATGAGCCGCCCGCGCAAGCTTTCGAGCGACCACTTCAAGATGTGACACCGGATTGTAGTCGATAGCCGATGCCACGCGCGGCCTCGATCCCGATGCCGGATTTTGCCGCCTGGAGCTTCCGGCGCAATCGCGAGACGGATGCTTCAAGCGCGTTGCCGCTGACCTCTTCGTCGAAGCCGTACAGGCGCTCCTCAAGGGTATCCTTGACGACGATGCGGCCGGCCGCGCGGATCAGTTCTTCCAGAACCGATGCCTCGCGGCGGGTCAGATCGAGGTTGGCATTCACCACCATGGCAGAGCGCGAGGCCGGGTCGAAGGTCAGGTCGCCATAGCTGTAGATCGCATCGCGCCGCACGCCGGGGCGGCGCAGAACGGCGCGCAGTCGCGCCTCGAGTTCGGTAAGATCGAACGGTTTCAGGATATAGTCGTCGGCGCCCGCATCGAGGCCACCGACCCGGTCCGCGATCGCGTCCCGCGCGGTCAGGATAAGTGCTGGCGTATCGGCACCGCGGGCGCGCCGGAGGTGCCGCAGGACCTCGAGGCCGTCCATATCCGGCAAGCCGAGATCGAGGATGATCGCGTCGTAAGTGGCGAGAGACACGGCGCCGATAGCGTCATCGCCGCACTGGACCGCGTCCACCGCAAAACCGCATGCCCGGAGATGCTCAGCGATCGTGTCGCGCATCGCCCGATTGTCCTCGACGAGCAGCACTCTCATGGGAAGGCTCCGGTTCTCATGGCTCGCTATACCACAAACCTGACGCCGGGCTGACGGCACGTTGCAGGTTCCGTCGATGCAGATTTCTGAGGTGCCGTCAGCCCCGCGTCAGCTTCCGGGCCAATAGGGCGCAGAATATGATGGGGACGGTGCGCATGCAGTTGGGGACAGGCCAGGCGAGGGAAAGAGCCAACGCGGCCCTCCTCCTTGCTCTCTTGCTGGCCGGTTGCGCTTCCGTACCCTCGAGACCGATATCGCCGGAAGCAAACGTGGCTGGCCTCGATATGCGCTCGCTGAACGACCCCAGGCTGGCTGCGTTTCTGGCGGCGGCCGGGGATCCCGTGGTACCGAACAGCGCGTGGGATCTGGAGCATCTCGCGCTCGCCGCGGTCTATTTCCATCCCGATCTCGAGGTCGCGGATGCGCGGCTCGCCGTCGCCCGGGCGGCAATCAGGACGGCGGCGCAGCGCCCCAATCCATCCTTCAACCTCACCCCACAATTCAATGCGACCAACGCCAACCCGTCCGCATGGACGATCGGCACCGCGATCAACCTGCTGCTCGAGCTGTTCGGCAAGCGCGAGGCGCGGACCGGCGAAGCCAAGGCGCTGGCCGAGGCGGCGCGGTTCGATGTCGACAGTGCAAGCTGGCAGGTCCGCGGCCGGGTGCGCGCGGCCATGCTGGTGCTCTGGGGCGCCGAGCGCCGCGCTACGCTCGTCGCGCAGCGTCGTGACCTTCAGGTCGAGTTGACAGGTTTCGTCGAGCGGCGCGTCGCGGTCGGCGAGGCGTCGGCGCTCGATCTGGGCCGCGAGCGCGCGACCCGCGACGCGGCGGTTCTCGCTGCCGCCGATGCAGCGCGGGACATCGCCGACGCGCGCGTCTCGCTGGCGACGGCGATCGGCATTCCGGTTCGCGCGCTCGACGGCATCCGGCTGGACTATGCGGCGATCAGCGACACCGCCGCGCCAACGAATCTGCCGGGGCTTCGCCGAACGGCGCTGACGACGCGCGGCGACGTCCAGGCGAGCCTTGCCCGCTATGCGGCTGCCGAGGCGGCCTTGAAGCTGCAGCTCGCCAACCGCTTTCCCAACATCGCGATCGGCCCGGGTTATCAATATGATCAGGGCGACAACAAGTTCGCGCTGAGCATCCAGGCCGACCTGCCGATCTTCAACGCCAATGGCGGGCCGATCGGCGAGGCCGAGGCCCGGCGGCGGGAAGCGGCCGCCACTCTCACGGCGCTGCAGGCGCAGATCATCGGCGACATCGATCGCGCCATGGCCGCCTACCGAACCGCCAGCGACAGCCTCGACGCGGCGAATGCGCTCGCCGGGCAGCAGGCCGATCGCAAGGCGCGTAACGCCCGGGTCTTTCGCGCAGGCGCGATTGAACACGTCACGCTGCTGACGGGTGAGATCGAATATGCGGCGGGGCAGGATGCGCGGCTACAGGCGCTGACCGCGCAACGCACAGCGCTCGGCCAGTTGGAGGATGCCCTGCACGTTCCCATCTTCACGCCGGCGCTGCCGACATCCGCCACCGACAGGACAGTGCCATGACGATCACTCCAAGGCTGCGCCTGGTCCTCGCGGTCGTGATCGGCGTCGCGTTGATCGCCGCTGCGATCTGGGCGGTCGGAGAGGCGCGTGTGGAGGCCAATGCCGAAGCCGCCCGCGAGCGCCCGGTCGCGACGCCGCAGCGGGTCTTCACCGATGACGGCCAGACGATCCTCAGTATCGACGCCGCGACCTTGGCCCGTAGCGGGATAACGACGACCCCGCTGGCAGCGAGTGATGGCAGGGCGACGGTGCCGGTCTTTGCGACGGTCGTCGATACGACCCGGCTGACCGACCTCGTCAACACCTGGGCGGTCGGCGCGGCGCAGGTGGCGGCGGCGCGGGCGCGCGCCGGTGCGTCAAGGGCGAGCCTTGCCCGCACCCGCCTGCTCTATGCGGACGCGCAGAATGCCTCGCTCGCGCAGCTTCAGGCCGCTCAGGCCGCATATGCGGCGGACGAGGCGGGAACCAATGCGGCGCAGGCGCAGGCCGTGACCGCGCTCGCCAGCGCACGCCAGGAGTTCGGTCCGGCGCTCCTGCCAGGTTCGTCGCTCGTCGCGGCAATCGTTGCCCGGCGCATCCTGTTGCTTCAGGTGGCGCTCCCTCCCGAGGCCGGGGCCGCGCCGCCAACCCTCGTCGTCGAAGGGGATGGCGGTGTCCGCACCCTGGCCCACCTGATCGGCGCGGCAGCGCGCACCGATCCGCGCGTGCCGGGACGGGGCGCCTATTACACCGTTCCCGGATCGAGCGGGTTCGTGCCGGGGATGAGCGTCACGGCGCAGCTCGCCACCGGGACCAATAGCCCGGGTACGATCGTCCCGGCCGCCGCGATCGTGAACTGGCAGGGCAAGAGCTGGATCTACCGCCGTCGCCCCGATGGCGCCTTCCTGCGCGTCGCCGTTGCCACCAAGCAGCGCGACGCGGCGGGCAATTATGTCGTCCATGGCCTGGCGCCCGGCACGCCGGTTGCGACAAAGGGCGCGCAACTGCTCCTGTCCGAAGAACTGCGCAGCCAGGCCCCGGTCGAGAGCGACGGGGATTGAGTATGCAGCATAACCGGGGACCGCAGGGCGCGCTGATCGCCTTTGCGGTGCGCTTTCGCGGCATCGTCGTAGCACTCGCCTGCCTGCTCGTCGTCTATGGCGTGCTGAGCCTGCAGCATGCCGAGTACGGCGTCTATCCGGAGTTCGCGCCGCCCCAGGTCGGCATCCAGACCGAGGCGCCGGGCCTGTCGCCCGAGCAGGTCGAACTGCTCGTCACCAGACCGATCGAGGCTGTCGTCACGGGCTTGCCCGGCATCCAGGCGGTGCGTTCCAGCTCGATCCAGGGCCTGTCGGCGATCACCCTCGTATTTGCTCCCGGAAGCGAAATCTATCTCGATCGACAGCTCGCCTCCGAACGGCTGGCATCGGCGGCGCAGGCGCTCCCGCAGGGCGTTGCCGCACCCACGCTGACCCCACTGACGACATCGACGAGCACGATCCTGGTGTTCGGCCTGACCTCCGAACGGCAGTCGCTGATGGCGCTGCACACCACCGCCGAATGGACCATCCGCCGCAGCCTGTTGGCGGTGCCCGGCGTCGCCGACGCGACCGTGTTCGGCGGCGAGACACGGTCGATCCAGATCCAGCTCCATCCTGACCGGCTGTTACGCTACGGGGTCGCGACCAACGATGTGCTTGCGGCCGCCCGCAACGCGACGGGCCTTCGCGGCGCGGGCGTGATCGACACGAAGAATCAGCGGATCGTGCTGCAGAGCGAAGGCCAGGTGCTGGACCCGCACGATCTCGCGCGCACGGTCGTCGCCACGTCACCAACCGGACGCGTCACGCTCGGCGACGTCGCCGATGTGGTCGAAGCAGCCGAGCCGCCGATCGGCGCCGCAGGCATCATGGGTAAGCCCGGTGTCATCATCAATATCAGCCAGCAATATGGCGCTGATACGCTGACCGTGACGCGCGCGGTCGACGCGGCACTCGCCGACCTGAAACCGGCACTGGCGGCGCAGGGCATCGTGCTGCACGAGAATCTGTTCCGACCCGCCAACTTCATCGGCACCGCGCTTTCGAACATCCAGCACTCGCTGGTGCTCGGCGGCATCCTCGTCGTCGTGGTTCTGTTCCTGTTCCTGTTCAACCTGCGCACCGCCGCGATCGCCTGCACCGCCATCCCGCTGTCGCTGCTGACCGCGACCCTGCTGCTCGGCCGGTTCGGAATCACGCTCAACACGATGACGCTGGGCGGCCTCGCCATCGCCATCGGCGAAGTTGTCGATGACGCCGTCATCGGCGTCGAGAACATCGTCCGGCGGCTGCGCGAGAACCGGTCGCTGGATGCACCCCGCCCAAGGGCGGAGGTGGTGATCGATGCGGTGTTCGAGGTACGCAGCGCGGTCGTCTACGCGACGCTTGCCGTCATCCTCGTCTTCCTGCCGGTGATCGCCCTGTCGGGACTCGCGGGCCGGCTCTTCGCGCCGCTCGGCATCGCCTATATCCTCGCCGTACTCGCGTCGCTGCTGGTCGCGCTTACCGTCACGCCCGCACTCGGCATGATGTGGCTGTCGGGCCAGCATCACGAAACGGACGACCCGCCGGTGGCGCGGTTCAGCCGCAGGCGCTACGAAGTGCTGCTCGCGCCGATGATCGGGCGCACGAAGCCGGTCATTATTGGCGCCGCGGTCCTCATTCTGGTCGGCTGTGCGGCGCTGCCGTTCTTCTCGACCAGCTTCATCCCGGAACTGAAGGAGGGACATTTCATCCTTCATATGTCAGCGGCGCCAGGGACTTCGCTCGACCAGTCGCTCGAGCTCGGCGCGCGCGTGACCAAGGCGCTCCGGCGGATTCCCGAGGTGCGCTCGGTGTCCCAGCGCGTCGGGCGCGCACAGAAATCCGACGACATCTGGGGTCCGCATTACAGCGAGTTCGACATCGACCTCGTGCCGCTCGGCGGCGAGGCAAGCGAGGCAGCCCAAGGCAGGATCAATCAGGCGCTCAGCGGCTTTGCCGGCGCCAACATGTCGCTCAAGACCTTTCTTACCGAACGCGTCGAGGAAACGCTGTCGGGCACGACCGCCCCGGTCGCGGTCAATGTTTACGGCGATGACCTCGACACGCTCGATACCAAGGGCGCGCAGATCGCCGATATCCTGAAAGGGATTCCGGGCGCGGGCGATGTTCAGCTGCTAGCCCCTCCCGGACTTCCCCAGCTCGGGATCAAGCTGCGCCCGGCCGACCTCCAGCGCTGGGGGCTGAACCCGGTCGAACTGCTCGACGCGGTCCGCACTGCCTATCAGGGCGAGATCGTCGGCCAGACCTATGAGGGCGACCGCGCCTTCAACGTGATTGCGCTGATCGACCACGCCAGTCGCGACGATCCGTCGAGCATCGGCGCGCTGCCGATCAGGACGCCGGGCGGCACGTTCGTACCCTTGCGGCAACTGGCCGACATCGTCCCCTCGTCGGGACGCTATCAGGTCCGGCACGAAGGCGGGCGTCGCGTGCAGACGGTTACTGCCAATGTCGCGGACAGTGCCATCGCCGCCTTTGTCGCGACCGCCAGGGAACGCATCGCCGCGAAGGTGGCGCTACCCGCTGGAACCTATGTGACCTTCGCCGGCACCGCCCAGGCGCAGTCCGATGCGCGCAGCGACCTACTGCTCAACACACTGATCGCAGCGGTCGGGATCGTGCTGCTTCTGTCTGTCGTCACGCGAAACTGGCGCAACCTTCTGCTGGTCCTCGCCAACCTGCCCTTCGCGATGGTCGGCGGGGTGATGGCGGTGTTGTTCACCGGGGGACAATTGTCCCTGGGCGCGCTTATCGGGTTCGTGACGCTCGCCGGCATTACGCTGCGCAACTCGATCATGATGATCTCGCACTTCGAGCATCTGGTCGTGATCGATGGCCGCGACTGGAACGCCACCACGGCGATCGAGGGTGCGAGCGATCGGCTCGTGCCGATTGTCATGACCTCGCTCGTCACGGCACTCGGCCTGCTTCCCCTCGCGGTCGGCATGGGCGACCCGGGGCGCGAGGTCGAAGGCCCGATGGCGGTCGTCATCCTGGGCGGCCTGATGACATCGATGGTGCTCAACCTGCTGGTGCTGCCCACGCTGGCGCTCGCGTTCGGGCGATTCGATCGTGACCGTGAAGGAGCAGCAGCATGAAGCCGAGCCTGGACGCCGTGCCGCGCGCCGTCTGGGTGCTCGGGTTCGTCAGCCTGTTCATGGACCTGTCGTCGGAGATCATCCACGCGCTGCTGCCGCTGTTCCTCACGACGACGCTTGGCGTGAGTGTAGCGGTCGTGGGTGCGATCGACGGCGTTGCAGAAGCGACCGGGTCGATCACCAAGGTGTTCTCGGGCTATATTTCGGACCGGATCGGCAAGCGCCGCCCCCTAATCCTGATCGGCTATGGGCTGGCGGCCCTGACCAAGCCGCTGTTCGCGCTGGCGGGAAGCGCGCCGGTGGTACTCGGCGCGCGCTTCGCCGACCGGATCGGCAAGGGCCTGCGCGGCGCCCCACGCGACGCGCTGGTCGCCGACGTCACGCCGCCGGAGATCCGCGGTAAGGCGTTCGGGCTGCGCCAGTCGCTGGATACCGTGGGCGCGTTCACCGGACCGCTGCTCGCCATCGGTCTCATGTTCCTGTTCGCGAACGACATCAGATTGGTGTTCTGGTTCGCGATCATTCCGGCCGCGATCGCCGTGCTGCTGGTCGTGATCGGTGTCGAAGATGCCCAGGCCGCTGGGGCCGACACCGAAGTCCGGCCGCCGATCCGCTTCGCCGACCTCAAGCGGCTGACGCGCCCGTTTTGGGAAACGACCGGCATCGGGGTCGTCTTCACGCTGGCACGGTTCAGCGAGGCGTTCCTGATCCTGAAGGCAAGTGCGGAAGGTTTGCCGCTCGCGCTCGCCCCGTTGGTCCTGGTCGTGATGAACGTCGTTTATGCGGTCGGGGCCTATCCGGCCGGCAAATTGTCGGACCGCGTTCCTGCGCGGACGCTGCTCGCCGCGGGGATGATCTGCCTGATCCTGGCCGATCTTGCACTGGCACTCCTGCCGGGCGTCGCCGGGGCATTTGTCGGGATCGCGCTGTGGGGCGGGCATATGGCGCTGACCCAGGGGCTGCTGGCAAAACTTGTCGCAGACCACGCGCCGGCTGATCTGCGCGGCTCGGCCTATGGTCTCTTCAATCTGGCGACAGGCGTTGCGTTGCTGCTGGCCAGCGCCATCGCCGGACTGGTGTGGGTCGGTTTCGGAGCCAATGCGACATTCCTGGTCGGAGCCCTGTTTGCTCTTGTAGCAGTGTTCCTCCTCTTCGCGCTCTTGGGCCCGGTGCGCGTTCCGATCACCGAAACGTAACAGAGCGGCGGGGAAAGACGAATGGTCGGCTCGTGATTCAGGAGGCTGGCTTCGTTTTTAGTTTGTCGTTCAGTTGTGCAGGGTTTGTGCGTTTTGAAACCGCAATGAGCCGCTCACCTGCATTCCGGAGGTCGAGGCAAAGCACCCGGGGCGGCTATTTTCTCTGGCACGTGCCAATTGTCAGGAAGCGCTCGGGCGATTTCGTCGGGCAGCACAGAGCAAAGGAGAATACCGGCGAGTACGCGCGTTAGGCCCGCCCCTACCAGCCACCGATTTTGCCGATCGCCGGCCCACGCCTGTCCGACCGCGCCGTTGATTGCGGCGCTCGATGCCCGCAGCCAAAGTTGAACGTCGCAAATCCTCCAAGAAAAATGGTCGTGATAGCACATGCGACAGGACGGCAGGTTTTGGGAGCCTCGAAATCGCACCTCAACGGCCGATTTTAGGGCGCGTTGCCGATCGTCCGGTTCTGGCGCCGGCGACGGCAGGTCTTCTCGGAACCGGACATTCGCCACCGCCACCCTGTACGACCGACTGTGGTCGAAACCCGCCGCAGCAGCGACGATCCAATCCCGGCCATTCCTGGCGACTATCCACTACCGCCCACTAGGCCAACAATGCATGCGCTCACAATCGCCCGCACAAGCGCTTTGTCCGTGTCGTTGTATTTGATCTGGCGCAGGGCGTAGCTGTAGGCGACGGCAATAACCTCCTGCGGCGAGGCGGCGACGCTCTCCGCCCACGACCGGCATGATCTAATGAAGGGCTCGTAGACCGCGCCAGCGCAATAGTCATCGAGGTCTGTCCACTGCTTTGCCTGCGCCTCACTCGGCCAACCCGCCCGATCCGGCGCGTCCTTATGGAAGATGGTACTGAGCTCCAGCGCGATCGGATCGAGTGACGCGAACGCCCCTCCGGTGTCGGGGTAATCGATGAACATCGGCCGCCCGCTGTCGTCGAAAAGGACGTTGCCACAATGCAGATCGCAGTGCTGAACACAGCGCGCGACATCGACTTCGAGATCCTCGACGGCCGCCAGATCAATCCCGCCGAGATGATGGGTGTGCATCTGTAGCGCCACGTCACCGATCAGGGCTCGCCGGACGGTCGACACGCGGACCCGCTCGACCTTGCGCGCGCCGTGCCAGGTCGCTTGGTCTTGCCTGAGACGATCAGCGGCGGTCGCAGCGGCTCCCGGCTTGGCCGTCAACTCGTCGAACAACGATCGGACCTCGGTGCCAACGACTTGGTAGAAGATACCCGCGAAGCCGGCCGCGCCATGACTGAACTCGGCGGTCACTGGCGGGAAGGCGCCGTTGGCGAGCTTCACGATCTCCGTTCGATATTTTTCCCGCTCGGCTGCGATGTCGTCGAAGCCTCCAATCCTGGCTACGGACATGATCGTGACTGCGCCCGCGGCGTTCAGCACAGAGACGCGAAAGACCCGTGCACCGGACAAGCCCCCTTGTAAGACACGAACCTCTACGCGTGCTCCTAGGTGCCGGCGGCCAAACAGTTTGAGAAGGCGGACCTCTTCGGCCCGCAGATTGGCCGGTGTGCCGACCTGCGCGAGATGGACGCCATCGGTCTGTTGGACCTCGCCGCGAAAGCCCCGGACGGCCGCGAGGCAGTCCGTCATCTTGTCCTTCCAGAACACCTGGTAGAGCGCGTCTTCCCGGCCGCAAGAATGGATGTCTCCACGCTTGCCATGCGCGTTGAGAACTTCTGTCGGAAAATCGGCGTCGACCGTTCCCGTCAGAAACCAGACCGAAGTGCCGGGTTGCTGTTCCACAATAGCCTGAAAGACGGCCCAGCCATGATCCTGATGGTCGTCAAGGAAGTCGTCCTCTGTCGGAATGCGGCGGTCGAGAATGACAACGTCGAAATGCCCATCGCCGAGCGCTGCCAGTGCGCCAGCCTTGCTCCGCCTCCAACTCAGTTCACAGCCGTCGATTGCTCGGATCGCCTTCTCGATCACCTCAGCGAAGTCGATCTTGTCCTCGACAAGCAGTATCCGCATCAGGCCGCCGCCTTCGGCCAGCGCATCTCGAATCTCACCCCACGCTCTCCTGGAATGAGCCGAACGCTTCCTCCGAGCGACGTCATGGCCTGCTGGGCGGTTGCGAGCCCCATTCCAAGATGGCCGGCCTTGGTGGTCGAGCCGATCTCGAACGCACGCGACAGGCTGCCTCTGAATCCAATGCCGGCATCGACGATCGCGACCCAGACGTCGATGTCAGTCGCGCCCCAGTTGACCGTGATCTCAGGGTAGCGATCATCCTCGACCGACAAGGCAAGGGTCGCGTCGATGGCGTTGCGAAGCCCATTGACGAAGGCCAGACACACTAGGCCCTTATCGCCTTCGACCACCGTCTCCTGCGGCCCAGCGCGCAAAACGCCGACCGGTTTCTGGCCCACCTCCTCGGCGATCCAAGCAAAGATGCATTGGTCGAGCGCGAAATCTTCCAGCTGCGGCGCGCTGGCGGCCTGACGAAGGCGTGCGAGCCCGGCGACAAGGGCCTCCATACGTTCGAGACCGCGCTTCGTGTCGGACCCTTCAAAGTTTGTCATCTCAGTTTCGGCCGAAAGACGAAGCGCGCCCAGGATCGGCTCTATCTCGTGAATGATCTGCTTAGCCGTTGTCTCCAACGCATCCGAGTAAATCTGAGCGGTCTGGTCCGCAGACAGTTCGACACGCTCAGGGCTGGCCGCAGCGCTGTCAGTCGGCCGGGCCCTCTGGAGCGCTCGCTTCAACGCGCTGGTCACCCAAGCCACTGTCTCTACGGCAAGGGCGCCTTCGATCAGTCCGATCTGCTTGGCGTTAGCATGCTCCGCGAGATGGCGCGCTGCATCGAGCCGCTCGCGTGGATCCGCAGACCCCAGCCTGCGCGCCAGCTCATTACTCACTGCCGCGCTCGGCGTAGAACGCGGCTCGTCGCTGGAACGCCTCTCGGCCGCCTTCCATGATGTTTGTGATGGAGTTCACTACGGCGACGTCGTCGAGAGCTCCTGCCACCTGGACGAAGCAGCGATCGCCATCGGATTCGAGGTGTGCGACAAAGTCGGCGTTGCCGAGAACCGGGATGTTCGGATTGTGCGTGGCGATGATCGTCTGCGCCGAGCCGCCGCGGGCGCGGATGGCCTTAACCAACGTGCCGACCACGAAGGCGTTGTCGAGATGATCCTCGGGCTGGTCGAGGACGATAATGCGCTCATTGTGCTGCAGGATGATCGGCAGGACAGCCGTACATCGCTGGCCCATCGAGAGAAAATCAGTGCTCTTGAAGCTCGTGCCGTCGAGCAGCTCGATGAGGACCTCGTCGCCAACCTCGGTGACCAGAAGCTCAGCGCCGGCATCGCCGCGCAGCCCTTCGGCAAGCCGCAGAGCACGCTCCTCGTTGATCTCAAGCGCTTTGCTGATGACCGACACCTCACCCCGTTCGGCAAGGACCGCAACTTCTTGCGGGCTAAACGTCTCGGCGATGCGATCGGCAAGCTCCCTATACCGCAGGCCGCTGCCGCGGAGCGCGCCATTCAATACGCTCACGTAGGTGCGGTAGTCGGCGAGCGGCTTCACCGTCACGCGGATCGACGGCGCTAGCCCCGCAGTCAGGCGGGTGGCGGTCTGCTCGCGACCTGCCGTCAGCGCGGCGTTGTGCGCGTGCATCTCATCGAGCGCAGTCTGGCGCTGCGCATGCAGCCTATCGATCCGGCTCAACCTCTGGGTCCGCAGATCGGCCAGCGCGCTGAGCGCGGCGATTTCCTGGCTAAGGTCGGCAATCTGGCGGTCGAGAACGCTCGCGCCCTTCTGCTGCTCCTCGATTTTCTGACGAACTTCGCGGCCCCTGGCCTCAAGCTCCGACTTCTCGTCGCTCGACTTCCGGCGAAGCACCTCCAGATCGTCAATGACCGAACGATACTCTGCGATGATGGCCGCCAGACGTTCATGCGCCGTTTCCAGGCGCTTGCGATGCGGCTGAAGCTGATCGGTTGCCATCGCTTGTGCCGGCCACGATTCAATGGACGGCTGGCGGCCCGCAACGAGGTCGAGATCGTCCGTCCATTCGCTCAGGTCGTCGGCCGACCGGCCGATCGATCCGGCGCGAACACTGGCACCGCTCATCAAGGGCGTCAGTTCATCAAGCTGTTTGCGCAGGCCATCCAGCTCGGTGCTGCGGGCCCGTTGCGCGGCCCCTTGTCGTTTAAGGTCGGCAAGGCGCTCCTGCAGTTTGGGCAACGCCAACAGCTTTTCAGCGATGTCCGCGACCTCGACCAGCAGGCTTCGGATTTCAGTCGAAGCGGACTTGATCCGCGCGTGCAGGGGGCCGCGCTTGGCCGCGGCCGCACCACGCCCGACAACAAAGCCGTCGACCAACCGCATTCGCGACTGGGATCGGGCGCCGATCTGCTCAACTTCCTTTTGCGAGAATACGAAGGGCGGGGAGATTTCCAAAGGGCAGTTGTCTTCGCTGTCGGTAGCGATGCGGGAGACCTCAATTCGATCGCTTCCGTTCGTGAGGGTGATGACGACCTTCCCGTCGCCCAGCACCCCCAGAGCATGCTCACGCGCGTCTTTGCCCATCGCGTCCGAGGAAGAAGGTGCGCCCAGGCAAAAACGGATCAACTCGATTACGGAGCTCTTGCCGGTGCCGCGACCGCCGATCAGAACGTTCAGGCCAGGGCTTAGGTTTTGCCGGAAACCGTCTAGCGATCCCCCTTCAATTCTGATCGATTCAATCCACACCCTCGAAAGCCTCCCCCCATTGCAACGAACCTGCCGCGATGGATGTAGCGTGCCGGTGACAATCCCGGAAGCGTCTGATGCAACATCGCGACTCAGCTTGAACGATCGGCGGCTTCGAGGCGCGGCGATTGCCCCAGCTACAAACTGGGATTGGGAGGCTTAGCCGTCGGCACGCGTCAGGTGAATGAACGTCTACTTACGCCATCGCGTACCCGAAAGCGGCCGGGCAGGTTTCCACCCATCTTTCCTAAATGCGGCCGGTCCGCTTTCACCAATCAGCGAGACTAGCCCGCGCTCTGGTCAGGCCTCGGGCGCAGCAGCCTTCGAGCGACGCGCGCGCTTGGCCGGTGCTGGAGCCGGGGCGGGGTCTGGTGCGGTAGCTTTGCGCTGCCCCGGCTTGCGCCCGAGCCCGATCTTCTTGGCCATCTCGCGGCGCGCTTCGGAGTAGGCTGGCGCGACCATCGGATAGTCGGGCTTGAGACCGTAGCGGGCACGATACTGGTCAGGCGTAAGACCGTTGCTGGAGAGGTGGCGGCGCAGCGCCTTGTAAGGTTTGCCGTCGATCATCGACAGGATATAGTCGGGTATCCTACCGAGGGCGAGCAGGACGCGCTCGCACGCTTCGGAATGAGCAAGAACTGGAACATCGTCTTCGTCTCGTTCGATCCAGCTGATCCCGGCGCCGGCCCCACCGGATTTCACACGGTGGTCACCGACGGTTTGAAGCAATCGTGCGTCCTGCAGCGCGGTCGGCTCTGGAAGAAGGACCGCCGCAGCGCGGCCATCCTTCTTTTCCCAGAGACCCAGATCGCCGTGCGCCTCAACACCAAGAGTGTATCCATCCGGCGACGGTCATCTATTCGGCGTGCGTCTGACCTGTGAACCGTCCCGGGTTTCTCGGAGGCTTCTACTTGTGAGAAGGAGCTACCATGAGCAAGACGACGAACAAGTTTTC
>NZ_JASJVC010000073.1:0-17141 GCF_035019905.1 Sphingomonas sp. 10B4
TCATGTTGGAACATGAATCGCTTCCGGACCACAACGCAACCTCTTTTCCGGCTCCTCAATGAGTCAGGCTATATCATTGCCCCAGGCGTCCCACCCGGGGCGGCGCTGCCGGCTGAAAAGCTCCGCGCGCGGCCCGTCGTAAAGCGCCTCGACATCAGCATGCATCTGGTCCGGCTTCCGACTGTGCTCGCGCGTCGGCGCGACGATCAGGTTGCGCACCGAGTGCGATCGCACCTTCGGCTTGCCGCGCGTGCCCACGATGTAGGGCTCGAGCGCAGAGCGATAGACATAACCCGGCCCGAACGCCCACTTCCGACCGGTGCTGGACTGCTTCGCCCACGCGCCCATGCTCTTGTATTCGAAGCCCCAGGCGGCGAGCAGCTGCAGCGCCTCGGGCAGCATCGGTGCGGTCGCCCACATGATCATCGCGCAGTCCTGCGCGGCGAGATGGTTCACCGGCAGCGCGAGCAGTTCGGGCATCCGCATGCAGGGATAGTGCGCGACCGGGTTCTTGGCCTCGCCCTTCGCGCTGTAATTCTCGAAACGCCACGGTGGGTCGGCGAGGATCACGCCGTATCGGAACGGCTGCAAGTCGCCGAACGGCCAGGTCACGCTGCCATCCTCATATCCACGATCCCCGGCTGGTTGGCCGCGACCAGCGCTCGCGCCATCGGCGGGCAGACGCTGTTGCCGATCGCGCTGATCTGCTCGGCGATGGTGAGGCGCTGCTCGACCCATTTTCCGCGCACGAACTTCCGCACGATCGGGTCGAGCACGTAGCCCTCGGGGAAGCCCTGCGCGCGCGCCAGCTCGCGCGGCTTCAGCATCCGCAGGCCGATATCGACGATGACATAGGTCACCGCGTCGATCGTCACCGTGACGACCGCGTAGCGTGCCTTGGTGGTCACGACGTCGAGCGGCCGGTCGGCCGTCTGGTGCTGGCCGCCCTCGCCGTAATATTTGACCAAGAACGCCGCGGTCATGACCGCGCGCTCGAGCAGTTCCGGCGGCAGCGCGCCTTCCTCGATCAGCGTCGTCTCAATCACGCCCTGATGCGGCCCGCGCGTCGCGACGGTGCTGACCAGATCGCGCATGTCGTGCCCGGCGTTCACCGACCCGTCCGGGTTGCTGTTGAACTGCGCCATGTGCGCGGCGACGACCGAATGATGCTGCCCGCCGGCGCGCGCGGTCTTCAGGGGCGCTTCGGCCTCCCCGCCCCCGCCGGTGGTGTTGCTGCCGTTGAAGGTCGACAGGAACGCGGCGACCTCGGCGTGCTTCGACTTACTCTCGATCGTCTGTGTCGGCTCGTCCAGGCTGGTCGCGTCGTTCCCGGTGGCGAACTTCGACAGGAACACCGCGGCGACGCCATTCGTGTCCTTCTTCGACGCCGCGATCGTGTGGTGCGGATCCTCCGCTGAGCGGTTCAAGCCGCCGTGCTGGCCATAGGTGATGATCGGCGCGAGCAACGTCTCGACCGCGCCGTGCCGCGTCGCGCCCGCCATCACGGTGTCGAGCGGATCCCCCGGCGACTTGCCGCGGCTGTTCTCGCTGAACTTCTCCAAGTGCGCGCCGACCAGACCGAGCGGCATCGCGCCCGCCGGCCGCGCCGGGTTGCCATTGCTGGTGACCGTCGGCATCTCCTTGTCGATCGGCGACCCGGTGCTGCCGCTGTGGAACTTGGTGACGTGCGGCGCCAGCTTGCCGTCGACGATGAACGGGCGGCGCTGCATGACATAGCGCACCACGCCCGCGGCGATTCGGCGCTTCGTCGCCTCGGCGAGTTCGCGCGACCGGCCGAAGATGGACGGGCACGGGATCGACCAGTCGATGCATTCGGCCGCGGTGCGGTACGGCAGCAGCTTCCCGCTGCGCACGCCCGGCGAGCCCGGCGCGCCGTGCGTCGGCTTCGGCCACACGATCGGCAGCCCATCGCACCGCATAATGATGTAGAGCCGCTTGCGGCTGGTCGGGGTGCCGTAATCGCAGGCACGCAGCACGCGCCACTCGACGCGATAGCCCTGAGCGCGCCAGCTCTTGACGAGCTTCTTGAACTCCTTACCCTTCTGATCGGGCAGCGGAACGCCGTGACCGTCGAGCGGCGCGGCGTATTCAAATTCCTCGACGTTCTCGACATAGGCGACGGTGGGCCGGACATCCTTCAGCCAGCCGACGATTTCACCGGCGAGCGCGCGGATGTGGCGGTTCTTGACCGGCGCGCCCTTGGCCTTCGAATATTCCTTGCAGTCGGGCGAGAACCAGGCACCGGCGACCGGGCGCAGCCGCGTGGCCTGCAGCGGCCACACCGCGCGGATGTCCTGGCAAAAATGCTCGGTGGTCGGATGGTTTGCCTTGTGGATCGCGATCGCGCTCGGGCTGTGGTTGATCGCGATATCCACATCGCGGCCGATCGCCTGGGCAATGCCGGTGCTCGCGCCGCCGCCGCCCGCGAAACCATCGATGAAAAGGCCAGTCGCGGCCAGAAATCCGGTGGTCGCATTCATTCAGCAGATCCTTGGTTCGATGCGGGGGATAGGTCGGCGGCGACGCGCGCGCGGTATTCCGCCATCGTGAGCTTGCCAGCGGGCAGGAACACGCGGTTCGCGTCCATGAGTGGCGCGTTCGCCATGGCGTGAAGATCGCGCGCGCCGAGCCCTTCGATCGGCTCGACGCTGACGCATTCGCCCTTCCGGTAGATTGGCTTCTCGCCCGCGTAGCGCGGCCGGGCGCATGCAGTGCCGTTGGCGATCTCCGGCTTCGCCAGCGACACCTTGCCGCACCGGCACAGCACCTGCGCGCCGAACGGAATCGGCTCCTGGGCTTCGCCGCGCATCATGCCGCGATCGCCCGAGCTTCAGCCGGCACCCGAATCCGCAGCATCACCGTCGGCACGTTCGTCCCTGCCTCGGCGAAGCTTGCGACCGGCAGGTCCCGCCATTCGCCGGTCAGCTCGTCGTGATCATAGCGAGAAGTCGCGGGCAGGATGCTGACAAGCTCGCCGCCCGGGCGCAGGAACTTGAGCGCGTGGCGGATGTGCTTGGCATAGTGCCGCCCGTAGAACGGCGGGTTCATCACCACGCGATCGAAGTCGGCGGTCGGCACCTGGTCGAGGAAGTTGCCGGTGACCACGGCGTGCCCCTTGGCGCGCGCCTGCGCAGCACGCGCGGCGTCCACCTCGAAGCCCAGCGCCGAGCAGCCGCGCGCGCGAAGCTCGTCGAGGATCCGACCATCCCCACACGACGGCTCGAGCACGCGATATGCTGGCGGCGGCTGGCGCCAGCGGTCGGTGCTGCGCTCCGGGATATCGGCATAGTCCAGCGCCGCGGCGACCACCGGGCTCGGCGACCAGTAGAACTGCAGGTCCTTCGCGACCGCGGTGCCCGCGCGGACCGGCGCGTCGTCATCCTCGGCGTCGGGCAGGACCTCGCCGTAGAATTCGGCAAGCGCGCGGTTGATGTCGAGCAAGGTCCACGTCGAGAAGAAGACGTGCGCGTTGCCGTTGGCGAACTTGCGGATCGTCATGCCGCGGTCGACGGTCTGGAACTGTTCCTGCTTGCCGTAGCGATCGGTGCGGGTGACGGCCGCGCCGTCGAGCTCGGCATCCTCGCCGCGATCGTGAAACACCGAGATCGCCTGCATCTCAACATGCTCGAAATGCGGCTTGCCCTGGTAGGCGGCAAGAGCGTTCACGATGTCGCGGAATTTGTCGCGGGCATAGCCGTAGCTGTATTCGCCCCACCCGTTCAGGATGATGCGCTTCGGCAGCCCCTTCACCCCGATCCGGACCTTCGAGTGCGACTTATAGGCCGGGTCGAGATCGGCGAAGACCTCCGCCAGGCCGCGCAGGATGTGGAAGTGCGGGCGCTCGAAATAGTCGCCGAAGGTCGCGCGGGCGTTCTCGATCGTCAGCGGCGGCGGCGCGGCGATCGTGCGCTCGAACAGCTGTTTGTCCTTGGCGCTGGCGACGCGATCAATCTGAAGGCGCGCATAGATTGCCTTCCAGCCGGAGCGAAGCAGGTTCCGGCGGAGATCGTCCGCGCGCAGATAGCTCTTGCTGCCGACCGGCTCGACGAAGGTGCCTTGCACTGTTGCCGCCATCCCGAGGCGGTCGAACGCGGCGTCGTGATCGGCGATGGCTGCATCGATGGCGTCGTGCTTTTCGGCATATTCGTTGATCAGGTCGACGACGGTGCGCTGGAGTGCGACGGCGGTCGTCATAGTGACGCTCCGCGCGCGGTTGGCACGCGCCGCGCGATACCCCCGCTTTCGCAAGCGATACCCCGGCTCATACCCCCAAGAGTTTTGATACCCCCAGATTCTGCTTGTCGCTTGATGAGAAGCAAAGCAGCGTTCCGCTCTCGGCGAATCGCGCCGATCTGCAGAGGTATGGAAGCTGTGAAAAGTGAATGTGGTGGGCCCGGCAGGACTTGAACCCGCAACCTAGCCGTTATGAGCGGCCAGCTCTAACCAGTTGAGCTACAGGCCCCCCGCGCGCTCGTTAGCGCCCTGCCCCCGAAGCTGGCAAGCCCGCAGCGACAATCACATCCTCGAGCGAGGCCGCCTGCACCCCGCGCCGCGCAAGATCCGTCAGCACCGCGTCCCACCACGCGTAAAATCGCGCCAGGTCAGCCGCATCGCGGACATAGGGTGTGTGACCCGGCGCGAGCGACGGCGAGTGGAAGGCAAAGTTGAGCAAGCGAAGGCCCTCTCCCGTCGCCACCGCGATCGCCTCGAGCGCATCGCGCAGCGGCATATCCTCGGGCGTCAGCGAGACCCGCGACAGCAACCCAGCCCGCGCGAACAGCCCGCGCCCCTTGGGCACGGCGCCCAGCGCGCGATACAGCCGCGTCCCGCCACCGCGCAGCCAGCCGGTGTGGATCGTCGTCAACGGCAGCTCGACCAGCTGTGAGTCGGGGCCGGTGCGGAAGGCGGCGTTGCCGATCTCGGCGAAATCGGGGCCGCCATCGCCGCTATAGGCATAGCCCGACCGCATCGAGCTATCGATGCGATAGCCGCGCTCGGCGAGCAGCCGCAGCGTGTTCGGCCCGATCCCGTAGCGCCCGGCGCGATAGGCGATCGGCCGCGTTCCCGTTCCCGCCGCGATCGCGTCGGTCAGGACATCGATCTTCGCCGCCTCGAGCTGCTCGGGCAGACTGCCGGCATAGCTGTTCGACGGCGTCAGCGCCTCGTCGAACGGGGGATTGACCCACGGGTGCAATTGCGTGCCGACCGCCGACACCCCGTCCTCGAGCACGCCAGCGAGCGTCGCGATCGCGTAGGCGTCGGTCGCGATCGGATAATCGACCATATAGGTCAGCGGTACGCCGTGATCGGCAAAGCGGCGGTGCGCCGCGGGGAGCGCCGCGATCGCCGACACGCCGTGCGCATCGCGCGCCAGCGGGGCGTTCCAGTCGAACTCTTCCTCGGTATCGACGAGCACGATGAAGCGCGTGCCGAACGCCGACGGCCACGCCACGCGATCGCGCGACTCGGGCGCGCGCGGGCGACACCCGGGGGGTGGCACGCTTGCAGCCACGGTCAGTTGCTGGAAACCTGCTCCATATCGGCAGGAAAGGCGACCGGAAGGCGCAAAGTCAAGCTCTTGTCGCCGAGCGTCAGGCTCCCGCGCAGTTCGACGGCGAGATTGCGCGCGAGCCGCAGCGCAAACCCGGTCCCGAGCAAGGGTGCACCGCCGGACTGGTCGGCGCGATCGGCCTCGGATTCGGCGTCGATCGTCAGCAGCGTTTCCTCGGCATAGGCGGCGAGCGCCTTGGGCCGATCGAACACGATCACGACCGCACCATCATCGCGCCTCGCGACAACACCGATCCGGTCGCCAGCGCCGCCGGCTGCGACGAGCGTCGCGAGCAAGCGCGCGATCAGCCGCTCGACCGCGCGATCATCGCCGAGGATCGCCAGGGCGGGATCGTCGACCTGCAGCTCGAGCACGGTGCCGCGCAGCGTCGCGAGCGGCGCGAGATCATCGGCGATCCGCGTCAGCAGCGGTGCCAGCGGGAGATCGGCGGCGCGCAAGTCGAGCGCGTGCGTCTCGATCCGCGCGGCCATGTCGATATCGTCGATCGCCGTGAGCAAGCCGCTCGTCTGGCTGCGGATCACACCGGCCTGTTCGCGATACGGCTGCGGGACTGGCCCGAGCATCTGCGCTTCGATCATCTCGGCAAAGCCGGCGATGGCATTGGTCGGCGTACGCAGTTCGTGCGCGAGCTGGCGCAGCGCGTCGGCGGCGGGGTTGCGCGCCTCGCGCGTCGGCTCGGCGGTTTCGTCGGCACGCGGGCGCCGCGCGCTGCCGCGATAGCCGGTGAAGCGGCCCGTCGTCCGGTCGAACACCGGGATCCCGGTGATCCGCCACGGACCTGCCGCATCGGACGTGCCATCGACCACCAATCGCGCGTCGCTGAAGCCGGCGCGGCGCCGGAAGGCGCCTGACGCGACGCCATCGACCTGCGATCCGATCGCCCCGTGATCGAGCGTCAACCCGATCAGCGGGGCGCGCGCGGCGCCTTCGACCCAACGCAGCACGCCCGCGGCGTCGGTTTCGAAGCGGAAGGTCTCGGCCTGGCGTGCCGCGGGGACGAACGGCTCGGGCTGGATTTCGAGCGATGGCGGCGCGGGCGCCTCGGCGCGCTTGCGCTGATAGGCGTCGATCCGCGCGACGAGCTCGGCAATCGGGAAAGTGCCCGATTGCGGCTTGTCGGGCTTCGGATCGGCGCTCGGCGGTGCCATCGAACCGCCTTCGCTCGCCTGTTCGGCGCGGCGCCGCGCCTCGGCGACGAGCGGCATCGATGCGGCAACCGAGGCAATCGACAGGAAGGGCGAGACGGGCGCGATCGTCTCGGGAATGGCGAACGGCTCGGGTTCGGCTTCGAGTATCGGCTGGGCGATAGGCGCTACGATCTCCGCAGGCGCCGGGATTTGGGCTGGCGCAACGACGTCCGCGACGGGTTCGGGCGCGCCGAGCACGAAATCGACGCTTCCGAAGCTTTGCAGCGCGCGCGTCACGCCGTCCGCCAAATCGCGGCGGTGGCGGAGCACCGAGCGCGCGGCCGGCGACAGCGTGGGAAGGATCGCGGCCCACTCATCGGTCGACAAATCGGCAGTGCGCAACATCGGTCCGGCGATGGCGAGCTCGTCCTGGGCGAAGAAAGCCACCAGGGCGGCGGGCGGCGTGGCAAAAGCCAGCGCGCGCGCACTCGCCGCGCGGATCGGCGGCGGGACGTCGCGCCGGATCGACGCGAGCCGCGCGATGGCAACGTCGCTTGCCGCAACACGCCCGCGACCGATCAGATCGACCAGCTGCCGCCACGTCGATTGCGCACCGAACGGCGTCGACATGTCTGCCGAAAGAACCGTGTCGAGGCTGTCGTCGAAGCGCAAGTCGGATCGTTCCCTGTGGTCGCCCATCGCGCCGTAAGAATTTCTTAACCGGGGGGAGGACTCGGTGGAAGCCCAAGATTTCGAGGCGTCGCATTGTGGGACAATTGCGTTCGCCGGCAATTATCTTATGCTGGGGGCAGAGCATGCGACGCGAAAGACGCGTCGCGGGGGAGCTGCACGTAATGAGCTTTGATTCGATCGACCGGCGTATTCTGGAATTGCTCCAGGACGACGGACGGATGACCAATGTCGAACTGGCCGAGCGCGTCGGGCTGACGGCACCGCCGTGCCTGCGGCGTGTCCGCGCACTCGAGGAAGCCGGGGCGATCCGCGGCTATCACGCCGAGATCGATGCAGCAACGCTCGGGTTCCCGATCACGGTGTTCGCGATGGTATCGCTGCGCAGCCAGGCCGAGCACGATCTCGCCGCGTTTGAAGAGCATGTCGCGACGATCCCAGAGGTCCGCGAATGCCATATGCTCAATGGCGAGATCGACTTCATCCTGAAGATCGTCGCGAGCGATCTCAAGAGCTTCCAGGAAATCCTGATGACGCACCTGACGCCGGCGCCGAACGTGGCGAGCGTCAAGACATCGCTGACGATCCGCACCGCCAAGGCGCTGCCCGGGATCCCGATCCGATCGGCGTAGAGCGGACGGGAAGCGCGGCGATCGAACGAACGGATGGTCTTGCGCGCCGGTTCGGCCTAGGCGGCAGCGATGTCTGACACATCGCCCGCCCGGATCATGTCGCAGCGCGAGTTCGTCGCCTTTGTCGCGGCGTTGATGGCGGTCAATGCGCTGGGCGTCGATCTGATGCTCCCCGCGCTCGCCGATATCGGCCATCGCCTGGCGATCGCCACCGCGAATCAGCGGCAGTGGATCATCACGATCTACATGCTCGGCTTCGGCTCGGGACAGTTGGTCTACGGGCCGCTCGCCGATCGCTACGGACGCCGGCCGGTACTGCTGATCTCGCTCCTCGGGTTCGTCGGGGCGAGCGTGTTCGCGGGCGGGTCGCAGACCTTCGCGGCGCTGCTCGGCGCGCGCTTCCTGCAGGGGCTGATGTCGGCCTCGACACGCGTGCTCGCGGTGGCGATCGTGCGTGACCGCTTCTCGGGCCGGCAGATGGCGCGGACACTGTCGGTCGCGCAGATGATCTTCTTCCTCGTACCCATCCTGGCGCCCAGCATCGGACAAGTGCTGCTCGCGTTCGGACCGTGGCGCTTCATCTTCTACGCGCTCGCCGCCTTCGCCGCGTTCGTGCTGAGCTGGACCTTCTTCCGGCTGGGCGAATCGCTGTCGGTCGAGCGGCGCTCGCCGCTGTCGCTCGCGTCGCTCGGCCAGGCGTATCGGCTGACGCTGACCAACCGCTATTCGGCCGGTTATGCGGTGGCGGCGTCGATGACCTTCGGCGCGATCATCGCGTTCGTGTCGTCGGCGCAGCAGATCTTCGTCGAGGAATTCCATGCCGGCACGCGCTTCACGATCCTGTTCGCGATCTGCGCCTTCTCGATGGGGTGCGCCGCCTTCGCCAACAGCCGGCTGGTCGAACGGCTCGGGACGCGGCTGATCTCACAATCCGCCTTGCTCGGCCTCATCGCGCTGTCGGTGCTGCATTTCGGCGTGATCGCGGCGGGCTTCGAAACGCTGCTGACCTATATGGTCTTCCAGGCGCTGAGCATGACGTGCATCGGCCTGTGCGGTTCCAACTTCGGCGCGATGGCGATGGAGCCCGTCGGGCATATCGCCGGGACGGCGTCGTCGATCCAGGGCTTCATCACCAGCGTCGGCGCGGTCATCGTCGGGTCGCTGATCGGACAATCGTATAACGGCACGACCTATCCGCTGGCGATCGGCTATCTCGCGATCGGGCTGGTCGTGCTGGCGATCGTCTATTGGGTCGAAGGCGGCCGGCTGTTCCACGCGCACCACGCGCGCTGACGCCGCGGCAGGAAGCGGGCAGCAGGGATCGGGCGGCGCACCCACGCGTCAAGACGAGCCGGTTGCGCTTGCGGTCGCCCGAAAAGAGCAGAGGATGGACCGGCAAACGGGCGGCCGTAGCGGGCAAGACCCCCATCCTAGGAGAGTGACGATGGACACGAGAGCCGGCAAGGAAGTCCATGACCTCATCGGTTTCGTCGGACTGCGCGCGCATGCCACCGCGGTCGGCTTGCTCCAGCTCTCGGCCGAGCTGGTCAAGGCCGGCGTCCTGCAGGAGGATGCCGTGACGCGGATCAAGGCGGCGATTGCCGACGAGCTCGAACTGTCGCGCCCGTCGACCGTATCGAAGGCCGAATTCGACCGCACGACACGTCGGCGGCTCGACCGGCTCTTCGCTGGCGACGAGAAGCTCGCGCCGGGTCCTGCAGCAGAGCCAGCGACCGAAACCGGCGCGCACGCAGCCGAGCGTTCTTCCTGATCGAAGTTAATTCCCGAAGAAAGCTGTGCTTTTCGCGGGACCAAAATCGTGTCTCCGCCCGTTAGGACGCTCCTGACGCTGGGAGAGACTGACGCGATGCCGTGCCGATCATGAGCGAGACAAAGCGTGCGGCGGGTGCCGTGATCCCCGTGTCGGAACAGCCCCTTGCTGCTCGCTGACGCCAATCCGCCAGCGCCTGAAGCGCGCCAGACCGAGCGTGATGCGGCGATCGGAATTGTCGCGACCAAGCTCGCGCAAGCGGCCGCAACGCACGACATTCTCTACATCGCGACCGACGAACAACGCGCCGAGGCGGTGGCCGCAGCGCTCGCCTGCGCCGCGCCCGATCTGCTGGTGGTGCACAGTCCGTCGAGCGACGCTCTGCCCGGCGACACCGCGCCCGCCTCCCCCACCAATGTCGGCCGCCGCATCGCCGCGTTGCGCCGGTGGCGCGTCGCGCTGACCGAGCAGCAGCGCGTCGCCTTCGTCACCACCGCCGAGGCGGCTGCCGCGGCCTACCCCCCGCCCCCGGCGTTCGACGATGCCCCACCTACGCTGCGGGTCGGCGACCATGTCGACATGACGGCGCTTGCCGAAATGCTCGGCACGATCGGCTATGTCGCCGACGACCGGGTCGACGAGCCCGGCGAAATGGCGATGCGCGGGCAAGTCGTCGACCTGTACCCCGCCGACGCGGTCGCCCCCGTACGCATCGAGATCGTCGAGGGAGCGATCAGCGCGATCCGGCTCTACGACCCGATCTCGCAGCTCGGCACCGAGCCGATCGAGTCGATCCAGGTTGGCCGCGTGTCCGAACCAGCGCTTGGCGCCGACTGGGAGTCGCTGTTCGACCATGCGCCCGACGCCGTGATCGCGATCGACCCCGCGGGAACCGCGCGGCGCGATCGCTATGTCGGCCTTGCCACCAGCGCCGCCAAGGCGCGCTGTCTCTACACGCTGCCGATCGTCGATCGGAAGCGCTGGGACAAGGCGCTGAAAGGGCGCACGATCATCGCGGTCGCCGCCGCCGACGAACAGCCCGTCCCGCGCTTCGTCGAGCGCAAGGCGGCGGGTCGCGCTTTCTCGCGCTTCGCCAAGGCGGCGCTGTCGCAGGGGGACCGGCTCGTCCTGCTCGGCGCGGCGCGCGACATCCGTTTCCTCGCGCCGCGCCTCGCCAAGGCGCAGGGCATCGCCTTTACCAAGATCAGCCATTGGGCCGAGGTCGCGACGCTCGCACCGGGCAGTGCGGCGATGCTCGACATGCCGATCGACCATGGCTGGCAAGCGCCCGGACTCAGCGTCGTCGCCGCAGCCGATCTGCTCGGCAGCCGCGTCCAGGCGACGCATGCGCCGTCGGATGCCGCGGCGGCGCTGCGCGGCGACATGGGCGACATCCGCATCGGCGATGTCGTGGTCCACGAGGATTTCGGGATCGGGCTCGTCGCAGGGATCGAGCCCGTCGGGGTCGATGCCGATGGCGGCGACGCGATCGTCCTCGAATATGCCAATGAGGGCCGGCGGCTGGTGCCGGTCGCGGATGCCGACCGCATCTGGCGCTATGGCGCCGACCAGGACGCGGTCGCGCTCGACACGCTCGACGGGTCGAGCTGGGAGAAACGCCGCGGCGCGATCGACGCCGCGGTCGCCGAGAGTGCGCGCGGGCTGACCGCGCTCGCCGCCGAACGCGACCGCAAGACCGCAGCGGTGCTCGAGCCCGACGTCGACGCCTATGAGCGTTTCGCCGCCGAGTTCGCCTTCACCGAAACCCCCGACCAGGCGCGCGCGATCGCCGCGACGCGCACCGATCTGGCGGCGGGCAAGCCGATGGATCGGCTCGTCGTCGGCGATGTCGGCTATGGCAAGACCGAGGTCGCGCTCCGCGCCGCCGCGATCGCGGCGCTGGCGGGCAAGCAAGTCGTCGTCGCCGCGCCGACGACGGTGCTGGTGCGCCAGCATCTCGAACTGTTCGCCAAGCGCTTCGCCGCGACCGGGCTCGCGGTGGCCGGCCTGTCGCGGCTGTCGAGCCCGGCCGAGAAGAAGGCGGTCAAGGCCGGCCTCGCCGACGGATCGATCGCGATCGTGATCGGCACCGGTGCAGTGGCCGCCAAGGGCGTCGCCTATCGCGACCTCGGCCTTGTCGTGATCGACGAGGAACAGCGCTTCGGCGCGGCCGACAAGGCCAAGCTGCGCGGGCTCAACGCCGATGGCCATGTGCTGACGCTGACCGCGACGCCGATCCCGCGCACCTTGCAGGCCGCGCTGATCGGGCTGCAACAGGTCTCGGTCATCGCCACGCCCCCGGCACGGCGCCAGCCGATCCGCACCAGCGTCGGCAGCTTCGATCCCGTCACGGTCCGCACCGCGTTGCTGCGCGAACGCGAACGCGGCGGACAGAGCTTCGTCGTCGTCTCGCGGATCGAGGATATCGCGCCGATGGCCGAACGGCTCGCCGCGCTCGTTCCCGGCCTCACGATCCGGCAAGCGCACGGCAAGCTGCCCGCCGCCGAGATCGACACCGCGATGGTGAGCTTCGCGAACGGCGATGGCGACGTGCTGCTCGCGACCAACATCGTCGAGGCTGGGCTCGACGTGCCGCGCGCCAACACGATGATCGTCTGGCGCGCCGACCGCTTCGGCCTGTCGCAGCTCCACCAGCTGCGCGGACGCGTCGGGCGCGGCGGGCGGCGCGGGCAGATCCTGCTGCTCACCGACCCCGAGAGCAAGGTCGCCGAAGCGACGCTCAAGCGGCTGCGTACGCTCGAAGCGCTCGACAAGCTTGGCGCCGGCTTCGCGATAAGCGCGCGCGATCTCGACATGCGCGGCGCGGGCGATTTGCTCGGCGATGCGCAGGCCGGGCACATGAAGCTGATCGGCGTCGATCTGTACCATTACCTGCTCGAATCGGCGCTTCGCACCGCGCGTGGCGAGCATGTCGAGCGCTGGACGCCCGAGCTTCATCTCGGCATCGCCGGCAATCTTCCGTTGGACTGGATCCCCGAGGACGATGTGCGCGTCGCGCTTTACGGTCGGCTGTCGCGGCTGAGCGAGATGGCCGCGCTCGACGCGTTCGAGGCCGAGCTCGAAGATCGCTTCGGGAGTTTGCCACCCGAGGCGCATGCCTTGCTGGCGGTCGCGCGATTGCGCGTGCTCGCGTTCGGTGCGCGGATCGCGCGGATCGACGCCGGCCCCGCGGCGATCGCGCTGACGCCGCGGCACGATTTCGCCGGCGACGCGGCGGGGCTCGAGGTGAAGGGCGACCGGCTGCTTCTCCGCAGCGCGCAGGACGACGCGATGGCGCGGCTCGGCGTGATCGAGACGATGCTCGAAGGACTGTCGAGCGACACTTGACCTTGCCGCACCGATTCCTGTCTGTAGCGTGAACCAAAGCGACCGGTTGAGCGTTCGGTCGCGACGGATTACAGGTTGGCGCCGTAAATCGACGCTGGCGGCGCAATGGCTGCGTGGCCATTTGATCACAAGAAGGACGTGCGGTGGATATCAAGAGCGAGACAGAGGTGTCGCGGCGCGGCGTCCTGGTGGGCGGCGCGATGACGGCGGGGCTGGCCGCGATCCCGGCAGCGGCGGCGCCGGTCGCGGCACAACAGGAGCGCCCCATGACGATGCCCGTGACGCTCACCGTCAACGGCAAGAAGCAGACGCTCGAGGTCGATACGCGGACGACGCTGCTCGACACGCTGCGCGAGCATCTGCATCTGACCGGCACCAAGAAGGGCTGCGACCACGGCCAGTGCGGTGCGTGCACCGTGATCGTCGACGGCAAGCGCATCAATTCGTGCCTCAGCCTCGCGGTGATGCACCAGGGCGACAAGATCACGACGATCGAGGGGCTCGGCACGCCCGATCATCTGCATCCGATGCAGGCGGCGTTCGTCAAGCATGACGGCTATCAGTGCGGTTATTGCACCCCCGGGCAGATCTGTTCGGCGGTCGCGGTGCTAGCGGAGATCAAGGCCGGCACGCCGAGCCATGTCACCGCCAGCCTCACCGACGCGCCGCGCGCCACCAACGCCGAGATGCGCGAGCGGATGAGCGGCAACATCTGCCGCTGCGGCGCCTATTCGAACATTCTCGACGCGATGAGCGAAGTTGCGGGGACAAACGCATGAAGCCGTTCACCTATGCGCGCGCCACATCGCCCGCCGAAGCGGCCGCTGCGGTCGCCCGCACCCCGAATGCCAAGTTCATCGCGGGCGGCACAAACTTGCTCGATCTGATGAAGCTGCAGATCGAGACCCCGGCGCATCTGATCGACGTGCAGGACCTGAAACTCGACCGGATCGAGGAGACCAAAGACGGGGGCTTGCGCATCGGCGCGTTCGTCAGCAATTCGGATCTCGCCTCGGATGCGCGCGTGCGGCGCGATTACGGCGTGCTCAGCCGCGCGATCGTCGCGGGCGCAAGCGGCCAGTTGCGCAACAAGGCGACCACTGCGGGCAATCTGCTCCAGCGGACGCGCTGCCCGTATTTCTATGACACCAACCAGGCGTGCAACAAGCGCAAGCCCGGCTCGGGCTGCGCCGCGATCGGCGGGTTCAGCCGCCAACTCGGCATCATCGGGACGAGCGACGCATGCATCGCGACCTATCCCGGCGACATGGCGGTCGCGATGCGGTTGCTCGATGCCACGGTCGAAACGGTCCGTCCCGATGGTGCCGCGCGCGCTATCCCGATCGCCGATTTCTACACGCTGCCCGGCAGCACGCCGCATATCGAGACGGCGCTGGTGCCCGGCGAGCTGATCACCGCGGTCACGCTGCCCAAGCCGATCGGCGGCACGCACATCTATCACAAGGTGCGCGACCGCGCGTCCTACGCCTTTGCACTCGTTTCGGTCGCCGCGATCGTCCAGCGCGACGGCTCGGGCCGCGTCGCGGTCGGCGGGATTGCGCCGAAGCCATGGCGCGTCGAGGCAGCCGAGGCGGCACTACCGCAAGGCGCCGCGGCGGTGACGCCCAAGCTGCTCGCCGGCGCCAAGCCGACGCACGACAATGCCTTCAAGGTCACGCTGGTCGAGCGCACGCTCGCCGCGGCCCTGATCGAAGCGAAGGGCTGAACGCCATGAAGTTTGATACACCCGCCGGCCAGAACCCGATCGATCAGCTCAAGCATGTCGGCAAGCCGATCGATCGCATCGATGGCAAGTACAAGACCACCGGCACCGCGCCCTACGCCTATGAGCGCCACGACGTCGTCGCCAATCCGGCGTACGGCTATGTCGTCGGCGCGGCGGTCGCCAAGGGGCGGATCAGCCGGATCGACATGACCGCCGCCAAGGCCGCACCTGGCGTGCTGACGATCGTCACCGCCGAGAGCGCAGGGCCGCTCGGCAAGGGCAATTTCAACACCGCCAAGCTGCTCGGTGGGCCCGAGATCGACCATTATCACCAGGCCGTCGCGCTCGTCGTCGCGGAGACGTTCGAGCAGGCGCGTGCCGCCGCGGCGCTGATCGTGATCGATTACGCGCGCACCGCGGGCCGGTTCGATCTCGAGAAGGAATTGAAAGACGCGCCGCTCCACAGCGAAAAGGGCAAGCCGCCCGTCACCAAGATTGGCGATTTCGACGCGGCGTTCGGCAGCGCGCCGGTCAAGCTCGACGCGACCTACACCACGCCCGATCACAGCCATGCGATGATGGAGCCACACGCCACCACCGCCAAGTGGGACGGCGACAAGGTCACGCTGTACACCTCGAACCAGATGATCGCCTGGAGCAAGGGCGACGTCGCGAAGACGCTCGGCATTCCCAAGGACAATGTCCGGCTGGTCTCGCCCTATGTCGGTGGCGGTTTCGGCGGCAAGCTGTTCATCCGCGCCGACGTGATCCTGGCGGCACTCGGCGCAAAGGCCGCGGGTCGTCCGGTCAAGGTCACGCTGACGCGCCCGATGATGATCAACAACACGACACACCGCCCCGCGACGATCCAGCGGATCCGCATCGGCGCCAGCGCCGATGGCAAGATCACCGCGATCGCGCACGAAAGCGGATCGGGCGATCTGCCCGGTGGTGGCCCCGAGACCGCGGTTAGCCAGACGCGGCTGCTCTATGCCGGTGCCAATCGTCTGACGTCGATGCGGCTCGCGGTGCTCGATTTGCCCGAGGGCAATGCAATGCGCGCGCCGGGCGAAGCGCCTGGGCTGATGGCGCTCGAGATCGCGATGGACGAAATGGCCGAGAAGCTCGGCATGGATCCGATCGCTTTCCGCGTCGCCAACGACACGCAGGTCGACCCGGAAAAGCCCGAGCGCCGCTTCTCGCAGCGCCAGCTCGTCCAGTGCCTCGAACAGGGCGCGGAGCGCTTCGGCTGGAAGCAGCGCAGCGCCAAGCCCGCACAGCGCCGCGACGGCCAGTGGCTCGTCGGCATGGGCGTCGCGGCGGGCTTCCGCAACAGCATGGCGATGAAGTCGGCGGCGCGGGTCGCGCTCGACAAGAAGGGTATCGTCACCGTCTCGACCGACATGACCGATATCGGCACCGGCACCTACACCATCATCGCGCAGACCGCGGCGGAGATGATGGGCGTCGATGTCGACAAGGTCGTCGTCCAGCTCGGCGATTCGGACCATCCTGTCTCGGCTGGCTCGGGCGGGCAATGGGGCGCGAACAATGCGACCGCGGGCGTCTATGCCGCGTGCGTCAAATTGCGCGAGGCGATCGCGCAGAAGCTCGGCTTCAACTCGGCCGACGTCACTTTCGCCGACGGCAAGGTGCGCTCGGGCAACCGCAGCGTCGCGCTGACCGAAGCGGCGGGCGATGCCGGCCTCGTCGCCGAGGACGCGATCGAATACGGCACTCTGAGCAAGACCTATCAGCAATCGACCTTCGCCGGGCATTTCGTCGAGGCGGCGGTCCACAGCCTGACGGGCGAGGTCCGCATCCGCCGGATGCTCGCAGTGTGCGCGGCGGGGCGCATCCTCAACCCGAAATCGGCGCGCAGCCAAGTGATCGGCGCGATGACGATGGGTGCGGGCGCGGCGCTGATGGAGGAGCTCGCGGTCGACACGCGCTTCGGCTTCTTCGTCAATCACGATCTCGCGGGCTACGAGGTGCCGGTCCATGCCGACATCCCACACCAGGACGTGATCTTCCTCGACGAGGTCGATCCGACTTCATCGCCAATGAAGGCAAAGGGCGTCGGCGAGCTCGGCCTGTGCGGAGTCGGCGCGGCGATTGCCAATGCGATCTACAATGCGAGCGGGGTGCGCGTGCGCGACTATCCGGTCACGCTCGACAAGCATATCGCCCACCTGCCGCCAGTGGCATGAGACCGGGGATCGCCGGCGGCATGGCCTGTCTCTTATACACATCT
>NZ_JASJVC010000074.1:0-16746 GCF_035019905.1 Sphingomonas sp. 10B4
GATCATGTTGGAACATGAATCGCTTCCGGACCACAACGCAACCTCTTTTCCGGCTCCTCAATGAGTCAGGCTATACCACGTCAGCCCGACATCGACCGCGGTACCGCCGCCAAGGCTACGCTTGTAGCCGCCGTACAAATCGAGCTCCATATTGGCGCCGCCAAAGGTGCCCCAACCGGCCAGGTTGGACGCCCAAGTGCCGACATACAGGCCGCTCTTGTGCGTGGCGGAAATGCCGCCCTGGATCGCGGCTTCCTTGTCGCTCTGCGAGACGCCGCGGAAACGATAGTCCGACACGATCGCGACCGAACCCGACAGCACGATCGGCGGTGGCGGATCGGTCTCGTCGGCGAACGCTGGCGTGGCGATAGCGGTCAGCATGGCTGCCGCGATGGTGGAATAGATCTTCACTGGAACCCCCTGAAAACGGTCGATCGGGTCCCGCCTGCTGCCCCGACCGCCGCCGCATCTCACCGCTAGCGCTTCTCCAAACGGGAAGCGATGGGGCGGCGATCGGCCGGGACCTCATTTTTTTATGCGCGCTGTGCTGCTGCTTCCTTGCTCGATCGTAACGAACTGTTGCTCGATGCGGCAGCGCACAAAAAAACCCCTCCCGGTGAGGGGAGGGGTTGGGGTGAGGCGTACCTGGGGGGTCGGTCTCGGGGGAGAGATGCCCCACCCCTATGTTCCTCCCCGAAGGGAGGATTCGCTGGCGTTACGCGGTCTGTTTGGTCAGCCGTTCGGAAGCGCCATAGACTTCGACCTGGCCACCCGCCGCACGGCGGCGTGCGAGCCATTCCTTGAGCAACTCTGCCGTCGTGTGGTCCGCCGACGAAAGCTGGCTCATGTCGAGCCGCATCGGGGCACCCTCGGGCACGGCATCGAGCGCACCCGACAGCTTGGGCAGCGTCAGGAAGGTCGCGGCACCCGCGAGATGGACGGTCTCGTGTCCGTCATTCTCGACACGCACCACCTTGAGGCGGAGGTTGCGCAGCACCGGGATCAGTTCGAGCAAGGACAGCCCGATCCCGACCAGCACGCCGGTCAGCAGATCCTGCGTCACGACCAGCAGCAGCGTCACTGCCCAGATCACCACCGGCAGCAGCCCGTGATCCTTGAACAGATGCTTGGCATGGCTGAAATTGACCAGCCGCCAGCCGGTCAGCACCAGCACCGCACCGAGCGCCGCCATCGGAATCTCGCGCAGCAGCCACGGCAGCAGCGCGACGAAGCCAAGGATCCACGCGCCGTGGAGGATCGTTGACAGCCGCGACGTCGCGCCCGCCTGGACGTTGGCCGAGCTGCGCACGATCACGCCCGTCATCGGCAGCGACCCGGCGAAACCGCACAGGAGGTTGCCGATGCCCTGCGCGCGCAGTTCCTTGTTATAGTCGGTGCGCACGCCGTCATGCATGCGGTCGACCGCTGCTGCCGAAAGCAGCGTCTCGGCACTCGCGATGAAGGCGATGGCAAGCGCCGCGCCGATCACCGCAGGGTCAAGGAAACGCGTGAGGAAGTCGGCGCCGGGCAGGCTGATCGCGCCGGCGATGTTCTGCGGCACCGCGACGCGCGCGACATCGATACCCGAGAGCCAAGCGACGAGCGTTGCCGCGACGACGCCGAGCAACGCGCCCGGCACGAGCCGCAGCGCCTTTGGCCGGAACTTCTCCCAGCCGAGCATCACGAGCAAGGTGAAGATCGCGAGCGCGATCGCGACTTCGGTCGTGCCGATGTCGCTCGACAGGCCGAACAGGCGGCCGGGGACAGCCGCGAGGTTCTTGAGGCCACTCGGGAGCGGCTTTTCATCGAACATCACGTGGAACTGACCGACCACGATCAGCACACCGATGCCCGCGAGCATGCCGTGCACCACCGCGGGCGAGATCGCGCGGAACCAGCCGCCGAGACGGAAGATGCCGGCCACGACCTGAATCGCTCCGGCCAGGATCAGGATCGGTCCAAGGGCTGACAGGCCCTGATCGCGGACGAGTTCGAACACGATCACCGCGAGGCCCGCGGCAGGGCCGCTGACCTGGAGCGGCGAACCCGCGAACATGCCGACGACGAGACCACCGATGATGCCGGTGATCAGGCCCTTTTCAGGCGGCACGCCCGACGCGATCGCGATGCCCATACACAGGGGCATCGCGACCAGGAACACGACGATCGAGGCGGTGAAATCGCGCCCCATCATGCTCAGCGACGGGAGTTTCACTCTGCGGCTTCCAGATACTCGACGTCCGAAGCGCGGTGGCGCTGCGCGGCGTGGGCGACCGGGAGCGGCTCGTCCGCCTGGATCTGCGCGAAGCGACCCGTTGCGCCGTCGAGCGCGTACATCGCGCCGGCGCCGATGTCGAAGAACCAGCCGTGCAGCGAAATCTCGCCGCGCGCGATACCCGCGGCGACCGAGGGATGCGTGCGCAGATGCTGGAGCTGGACGACGACGTTCTCGAGCGCTGCGGCGCGGACGCCTTCCTCGTTGGTCAGCTCGGGATAGCCCTGGCGCACGACGCATTCGGCGGCGTGGCTGTGGCGAAGCCAGGCGGCGACGTTGGGCATGCCGTTCAGCATCTCGGGGTTCATCAGCGCCTTCATCGCACCACAGTCCGAATGGCCGCAGATGATGATGTCGCGCACGCCGAGCGCCGACACGGCATATTCGACGGTCGACGACACGCCGCCCATTTGCGACGACGACGGCGGGACGATGTTGCCGGCGTTGCGGCAGACGAACAGATCGCCCGGCTCGGCCTGCATGATATGTTCGGGGACGACGCGCGAGTCGGCGCACGAGATCATCAGGGCCTTGGGGCTCTGGCCGTGCTGCGCGAGCTTTGCATAAAGAGCGCTCTGGTCGGGAAAGACGGCTTTCTCGAAACTGAGGACGCGTCCGATGAGGTCGTTCATGACTCTGCTCCTTGAGGTACCCGTGGGGGAACGGGGTCAGGACAGCATTTAGCCGGCGTGTTTTGCTGCGACGCGGCGGGTCCGTTACGAATGATTGCTCGGGCGCAGGCGACCCATTCTCCGTCACCCCGGCCTTGTGCCGGGGTCCACCGGGACACGCGCGCTGTCAGCCGCAAGGTGCGCGGCACGGTGGGCCCCGGCACAAGGCCGGGGTGACGGTTGGGTCTAAGAAACCGCCGGCAGCGCGATCTCCGCGCGCAACCCGCCCTCGGGCCGGTTGGACAGGCTCAGCATCCCCTCATGCTCCGCCACCACGCGCGCCACGATCGACAGGCCGAGCCCGAGCCCGATCGTGTCGCGCGCGCGCGCCGTGTCGAGCCGCACGAAAGGCTCGAGCACGCGCGCCAGCGATGCCGCCGGAATGCCGGGTCCGTCATCCTCGATCCGGATCACCACGCTGCTGCCGTCGCGCAGCAGCGTCAGGAAGACGCGCTCGCCGTAATGCAGCGCATTCTCGACGAGGTTGACGATCGCGCGCTTGAGCGTGACGGGTCGCACCGACAGTTCGAGATGGTCGGGGCCGGTGTACACCGCTTCGCGCCCGCGATCGCTGACGTCGTCGCACACCGTTTCGCACAGCACCGCGAGATCGATCGCGACGCGCGGCTCGCTCTCGCCCTCGCCGCCGAGATAGGCGAGCAGCGAGGCGACCATCGCGTCCATTTCGAGCACATCGGCCTCGACCGCGTCGCGCAACGCCTCGTCCGAGATCGCATCGGCGCGCATCCGCAGCCGTGCGAGCGGGGTGCGCAGGTCGTGCCCGACCGCGGCAAGCGCCTGCGTCCGGTCGGCGATCAGCTGATAGATTCGCGCGTGCATCCGGTTGAACGCGCCGATCACACGGCGCACTTCGCTCGGGCCGGCCTCGGGCACCGCTTCGTCGCGGTCGCTCCCGCTGCCGACCGCGTCGGCGGCGAGCGCAAGCCGGCGCAAGGGGAGCAGCGTGCGGCGGATGAACAGACCGCCCATCAGCAGCAAGGCGCCCGCCGGGATCATCGCCAGGATGATGCGTTCGCTCGACAGATTGGCCTGGTGGATCGGCTGGCGCGTGTGGAAGCGCATCCAGCTGCGGTCGGCGAGCGTCACGCCGCCCGCGGTCACCGCATTGCGCCCGGGCGAGGCGAGGTTGAGCCGCAGATCGGCATGCGCGAGATCGGGCTCCCAGCCGATCACCTGGCGGTACATCCGGTCGAGCGACGGCGCGAGCGGCGGCGGCGGGGCGAGCGCTGGCGCCCACTCGATTTCGTAGCGGCTGGTGGTCAGCTCGCGCGCGAGCAGCGGGCGTGCGGCGGGTACCTGCTCGTCGAGCAATTTGCGCGCGATGACGAGATGCTCGGCAAGCCGCCGCGCCTCGTCGTCACGCACCGAGAATTGGCTCGCGCGTTCATAGAGCACCGTCGACACACCGAATTCGAGGATCATCGCGAGCAGGAGGATCGCGAAGATCTGGCCGATCAGGCCGGCCGGGGTGTGGAGGTGCCGGCGCAGCGCCGCGCTCAATCGCGCGTCACGGGGGCGCTGAACATATAGCCGATGCCACGCACCGTCGCGATCGGCGCATCGACGCCGGTGCTCGACAGCTTGCGCCGCAGCCGGCTGACGAGCACGTCGATGCTGCGGTCCGAACTGTCGCCGAGCCGCGTGCGCGAGAGCTCGATCAGCCGCTCGCGCGCGATCACGCGGCCGCTATGGTCGCACAGCGTGACGAGCAGGTCGAACTCGGCGCCGGTCAGATCGACCAGCGCACCCGTCGGCGACAGCAATTCGCGGCGCGGCAAATTGACCGACCAACCGTCGAACCGCAGCATCCCATTGTCGCGCGGCGTCGCCTGACGCTCGACGCCGCCGCGACGGAGCACCGCGCGGACGCGCGCGAGCAATTCGCGCGTGCCGAACGGCTTGGCGATGTAATCGTCGGCGCCGAGCTCGAGCCCGATGACGCGGTCGGTCTCCGATCCCTTGGCCGAGACGAAGATGATCGGCACGTCGCTTTTCTGGCGGATCGCGCGGCACAGATCGATCCCGCTCGTCCCCGGCAGCATGATGTCGAGCAGCACCAGATCGACCGGCCCCTGGTCGATCGCCAGCCACATTTCGGGCGCGGTCGAGGCGGGGCGGACGGTGTAGCCGTTTTCCTGCAGCGCGCGCGTCGTCAGCATACGCAGATGCGGGTCGTCCTCGACCAGGACGATGGTCGGCATGAGCGGGGTGGGGTCGGTTACAGACATTGCTGCAGTGAGGTAGGCGAGGGCTGGAGGGGGGTCAAATCCGGCGTGGCACCCGATTGTGCCAGAAACACTTTGTCATCGCGGCGAACGGCGCGAGCAAGGTTGCGCGCGTATTTGGGTGTCAGTGTCCCTTCGAGGAAATCTCCCATGTTCCGCACCATTCTCGCCGCCGCGCTCATCGCCCCCGCTCTCATTGCAACGCCCGCGCTCGCCAATCGCCTGGCGCACAGCCCGCAGCAAGTCAGCGACGCGCTCAAGCAGGGTTGCACCGTCCAGCACGTCCATACCCCGGCCGGCAAGACCGTCCAGTCGCCCGCGCTTGTCCGTTGCGACGATCGCAGCGCGGTTGCTGCCGCCAAGGCGGCACCGGCCGCCAAGACCGTGCTCGCCGCGGCCAATTGATGCGACCGGGCCCGCCGCCAGGAGGGCCGGTCATGCAAGCCACCAAGGCCTCGCGCAGACGAGTGCCACTGGCAGAGGATGCAAACCGCTCGGGCGCGTTCAGCGCCCGAGCCGCGTAATCGTTTCGTCGAGGCGCGCTACGGCCACGCCCAGCTTGCGGACGATCATCACGTTTTGCGCGACCGTTCCGCCCGGCTGAAGCGCGAGGAACTGCTCCGCCTGCAACCCGCCTTTCATCGCGAAGCGCAAGTGCAGCACAGAGCCGTCGACACGCCCGTCGACCGGGCCGACCGCGTCGCTGAGCGTCCCCGTATAGCGATCGGTGCCGACCGGATGCAGCACCCATTGGCGCTGCGTCGCGGGCTTGCCTTGCCGCCGCACCGTCTGATCGAGCACGATGCTGCCATCGTCGGTAACGCGGCCATTGCCCTCGACCAGCGTGGTGGCAGGCCGGTGCAGCGCGATCTTGAGCACGCCCTTGCCTTCGCTGCGCCCCGCAAAGAACGCCACCGCATCGAAGCGCGGCGCCGGTGCGCTTGCGACATGCGTCGTGGACACGCAGCCGGCGAGGGCGAGGCCGGCGATCAGCGCACCAAGCGGTGCGATGCCATGCCGCCGGGCTCGATCGAAAATGGTCATGCGTGTCGCCCTTTCAACGCGGCGCAGGACAAGGCGTCCACGGCGCTACGCCCGCGACAACGGACGAAACGCGCATTGGCTCTCTAAATTCTAGTTCAGTCGCGCGGTTGGGCGGCAAACGAGCGACACCGCGCTCCCCTGGTCGGCGAATTGCAGCGTGAAGCCGTGCAAATCGACGATCGCCTTGACGAGGCTGAGGCCGAGTCCAGCCCCCTCGCACTCATGCCGCCCGCGATAGAAACGCTGCGTGACGAGCGCGCGCTCGGCCGGCGCGACGCCCGCGCCGTCATCGGCGACGGTGATCACCGCGGCCTCGCCCTCACGACGGAGCGTGACGCGGACGGTGCCGCCGGCAGGGCCGAACTTCATCGCATTGTCGATCAGATTGGACACCGCTTCGATCAGCAAGCTCGCATCGCCCTCGACTGCGGGCGCGGGCTCGATCGCGCACTCGAGCGTGATACCGCGATCCTCGGCGGTCGGCGTGTGAAGTTCGCACGCGTCGCCGACGAGGTGCGCGAGGTCGATCGTCGCGAAGCGGCTGCGCCGTGCAGTGTTCTCGAGCTCGCGGACGCGCAGCAGTGCCGCGACGATGCCGAGCAGCGTGTCGATCTCGGCGAGCGCGGCCTCGGCCACTTGCTCGAACGCGGGGCGATCGCCCGCCTCGCGCAAGCCGCGCTCGATCCGCGCGCGCAGTCGCGTGAGCGGCGTGCGAAGCTGGTGCGCGATGTCGTCGCCGATGACGCGCACATCGGAGACGAGCACCTGCAACCGGTCGAGCATCGTGTTGATGTGCGCGCACAGCAGCTCGAAACTGTCGGGCCGCGCGCCGACCGCAAGCCGCACGTCGAGATCGCCTGCGACGATCGCCTCGGTCAATTCCCGTACGCTGTCGACTTGGCGCGCGGCACGGCGGCCCGCGATCAATCCGACGCCGACTGCGAGCACCAGCCCGAGTGCGAGCCCGATGATCAGCGATCGCTCGACGACGCGGAGCGCCTCTTCGGCTTCATCGAGGTCGATCCCGGTGAGCAGCAGATCACCGTCGGGCATTGCGCACAGCGCGAGCCGCGCGACGTCGCTGGTCTTGCCGGGCAATTGCGTCGGCACCACGGTCGCGATCGTCGAGCCGCGACCGACGATGACCCCCGGCGGGATCGCGGCGACATTCCCGTCGAGCAGCCGCCGGTTCCGGTCGAACAAAGCGAGGAAGCGATCGCGGTGGATGTCCTCGGCGATCATCCGGCGCAAGGCGGCATGGCGTTCGGGATCGTGCAGCGCGCCGACCGTCCGGCAATCGGCCTGGAACGCGGCCTCGGCCGAATGGCGGTGGCTGTTCGAGGCGAGCAGCCAGAACAGCCCCGACAGCACTACCGACTGGACGATCAGCAACACCGCGATCGCACCGCCCCAGCGCCACGTCGCACGGACGCGCGGGTCAGCCAGGAACATCGAAGATATATCCTTGTCCGCGAACGTTGCGGATGAGCTGCGGCTCGCCCTCGGCATCGACCTTGCGCCGCAGCCGGCCGATATGGACATCGACCACGTTGCTGTTGGGCTCGAACGTATAGCCCCATACATCCTGCAACAACATCGAGCGCGTCACGATGCGGCCCGGGCGCCGCACCAGATAGTCGAGCAGCTTCAATTCGCGCGGCAGCAGCTCTAGCGCGCGACCGGCGCGCGTGGCGACGCCGGCGAGCAAGTCGAGGTCGAGCGGCCCGGCAATCAGCCGCGTATCGCGCGTCTCGTTGGGGCGGCGCAGCAGCGCCTCGACGCGGGCGATCAGCTCGACCAGCGCGAAGGGCTTGGGCAGATAGTCGTCGCCGCCCGCGCGCAACCCGCGCACGCGATCATCGAGGCTGCCGAGCGCGCTGAGCACCAGTGCCGGCGTCCGGCGACCGCTCCGGCGGAGCGCGGCAATGAGTTCGAGCCCGTCGCCATCGGGCAACTGGCGGTCGACGATCAGCAAGTCGATCGCCTCCTCGTGCGCCGCAGCCAACCCTTCGGATACGAGGAGCCGGTGCGTCACCGCATAGCCGTTCGCCACGAGCTCGAGCGTTATCTCGGTCGCGGTGCCGATATCGTCTTCGAGGAGGAGGATGCGAGTCACGCACGCGTGTTCGGCGCGGGGGGTGGCGGGCGTCAACTGAATTGCGGTTCAGACTCCGCGCTGTGGTGCCGGACTCGCTGCCGGCGGGGCGTGTGCTGCGGATTGTGAAACGTACCGACGTGCAAAGGGGCTTACGGGTACGTGATCGGCGCGGTACGGCCGGATCGGGCGATTCGGACGGGGATCGGCTATTGGAAAGGCGTTCGATGAGTTTGCTCGAAGCAACCGCACAGGAGCGCGCCGATAAGGCGCATGGCGAATCGCATTATGTTACGCGGATCGGCTGGCTGCGCGCGGCGGTGCTCGGCGCCAATGACGGGCTATTGTCGACGTCGAGCCTGATGGTCGGCGTTGCCGCCGCCGCTGCGGGAACGTCGCAGATCATCCTGACCGGCGTCGCGGGGATCGTCGCGGGGGCGATGTCGATGGCGGCGGGCGAATATGTCTCGGTCAGCTCGCAGGCGGATTCGGAAAAGGCCGATATCGAGCGCGAACGGCTCGAGCTCGAGGCCAATCCCGAGCACGAACAGCGTGAACTCGCGGCGATCTACATGAAGCGCGGCCTGCCCAAGGCGCTCGCGGTCGAGGTGGTCGCGGCGCTGAGCGAGCATGACGCGCTCGAGGCGCATACCCGCGACGAGCTCGGTATCACCGACACCTCGACCGCCAATCCGCTCCAGGCGGCGGTCGCCTCGGCCGCATGCTTCCTCGCCGGTGGCTTGCCGCCGGTGCTGACCGCGTTGCTCGTGCCCGCGAGCATGATCCTGTGGGCGATCGCGATCGTCGCGGTGTTGACGCTCGGGGTGCTCGGCGCAGCGGGGGCGCGGACCGGCGGGGCGCCGATCCTGCCCGGCGTGGTCCGCGTGATGGTGTGGGGATCGATCGCGATGGCGGTTACCGCGGGCGTCGGGCACGTGTTCCACACGACGGTCGGCTGAGCGTATAGGCTGCGGGCAGTCGCGCTGCCTGCTTCGCTCAGGCCCCGGCGACGTGCGCCGCGAGCAGTTCGGCGTGCGCCGCCTCGAACTTCGCGCGGAACGCGGGATTGGCCAGCAGCGCGCTTGCGACGAGCGTGCCGAGCGTGTGGCTCGCATCGAGGTCGCTTGCGAAATGGACGCCGCACAATTCGCGGCTCATCGCATAATCGGCGGCGCGATCGAAGATCTCTGACGAGCGGCCCTTGATCAGCCGCGCGAGCACGAAGCCCGCCGAATAGCCGAGGATGGCGTGGCCGCTCGGATAGGAAGTGGCGGGCTTGCCGATCGTCTTCTTGGCGCAATTGGGCAGCGTCGGGTCGATCCCATAAGGCCGCGTGCGATGGAAATAGGCCTTGCTCAAGCTGACCGCCGCCTCGGCTTCCGCCTGCACGTCGCGCAGCAGCGCCCAAGTCAGCGGGTATTTCTCGAGCTCGACGCCGAGCGTGCGATCGAACAGCGCCGGGGTCTCGTTGCCGTCGTCGAACCGCGCGCGCGCGAGCCGTTCGGCCGGCGCCGCCGCGATCAGCGTGCGCAGCTGCGCGAGTTCGCTCTGCTCCTGCACCGATCCCGGCGCGGGCGGGGCGGGGAGCACCGCACTCGGCGCGAAATCGGGCGCCGCGAGATAGTGGAAGGCGTGCGGGGCAGCCATTCCGGCCGACCCGATCATCCCCAGCGCCAGTACCGCCAGCGCCGAACCCAGAAGCTTCTGCATCGTCTTGTCCTTGCTCGAAGCGATCAGAACTTGATCCGGGCCGAAGCCAGGAACGAGCGCGGCGGCAAATAGCTGAACTGGTCGAGCTGACCGTAACCGCTCTGGAAGCCGGCAGTGACCGGCGCGCCGCTCGCGCTGGTCGAGATCGCGGTCACCGCGCGGCTGTTGAACACGTTGTTGACCGTGACGCCGAGCCGCAGCCCGCCCTTGAATTCCTGGCTGATCGCGAATTCGCCGATGCTGTACGGGCGGATGCGATACAGGCGGTAGCCGGGGCTGCCGTTATATTCGCTGGCATATTGGGGACCGGTGAACTTCTGGTCGAACGACAGGCGGAAGCCCGCATTGCGATAGATGAAGCCGCCCGCCGCGGTCGAGAAGGGCGCCTTGGCGATCTGTGCGCCGCTCGTCACGCTGAGCGCCTTGTTGTACGAGCCGTTGCCGAACAGCGTCAGACCACGGACCGGCATGTAGCTGAGCGAGCCCTCGACGCCCTTGTAGCGGACCTTGCCGATATTGACGAGCAGCGTCTGGTCGCAGCCGGTCGTGGTGCAGGTGCCGATCTTGTTGTCGATGTTGATGATGTAGCCGTCGACGTCGACCGAGACCTTGTTGCCGTGCCACACGCTGCCGAGCTGATAGTTGGTCGAGGTCTGCGGCTTGAGCGCATCGAGCGCGGTCGAGAGCGTGCCCGAGGCCGAGTAGAAGCTCGACAGATCGGGGACGTACATGCCTTGCGCATATTGGCCGTAGAACGACCAGTTGCTCGTCGGCATATAGTTGATCGTCGCGAACGGCAGCGTCTTGGTCCAGATCTGGCTGGTGTAGAGCGGCAGGCGCGTCTTCTGGTTGACCGGGGCGGCGATGCCGCGCTCGAAATGGACGTACTTCACGCCCGGCGTGATCGACAGGCCTTCGACCGGGTGGAATTCGAACTCACCGAACAGCTGATACTGGTTCCAGTTCGAATGCTGGACGTAAGCGAGATTGGCCTGCGCGATTGGCGGCAGCGCGAGCTGCGCTGCGGTGCCGTTGCCGTTGTTGAACTTCTCGTTGAAGCTGAAGCCGCCGGTGGTGCGGTCGAGGTCGATCAGGTGGCGATCGGTGACGGCATGTTCGTACCAGCCGCCGACACGGATCTTGCCGAGCGCGAAGTCGTAATTGATCTGGCCGATATAGCCGAAGACACGATATTTGTTGAGCTTGTCATAGCCGAGGATGTCGGTCGGCTGGCCCGCCACCGTCTTGTAGGGCGAGGCCGCGGTGCCTGCGCCGCTGAAGCCGCTGATGACCGAGCCGGTGTTCCCCGACAGCGTGTTGTTGGTGTAGCCGTACATGTACCCGCGATTGTCGAGCGAGAAGCCCGACCCGAGATCGCTCTGCAGGCGAACGTACGAGAAATCGCTGGTCTTGTCGGTGCGGTTGTATTTCCAATAGTCGGGCAGGCTCGGATTGTTGCCGAGCCCGTAGTTGCGGCCATACAACCCGACGTTGGAATTCACCGCACAATCGTTGCCGGTCAGCTGCGTCAGCGGCTGGCCGTCGGGGCCGAGCGCGGTCGTACCGTTGGCGCCGACGCGTGCGCTGCCGCAGGTCGCGCCCTTGAGCACGTCCGACTGGTAATAATGGTTGCGGTTCCACGTGCTCATGATCGTCAGCGTGTTGTGGCTGCCGATCGGCGCGACGATCTTGGCGTAGAGGTTCTTCGAGCCGACCGGCGAATAGGTCAGCGCGCCGTCCGACTGCAGATACTGCCCCGTCAGCACGATCCGCGCCCCGCCGAGCTTGGCGATGCTGCCCGACTGCAATTCGGCGCGGCCGATAAAGGTGTTCCAGTTGCCGACGATACCCTCGACCTGCGCGCTCTGCTGCTCGCTTGCGGCGCGCGAATACATGTTGATGTTGCCGCCATAGGTCGCCTGGCCGAGCTGGCTGGCATTGCCGGGGCCGCGATCGACGACGATCGTCTCGATCGTGTTCGACGGGAAGAACGCGGTCGAATGGTGCGTCGGGTTGTTGGTGTCGGCAAAGGGGATCGAATCGTAAGTGACGTTATATTCGCCGTCCTGGAAACCGCGGATCGTCGCCTTGGTCTCGCCCAGGCCATAGCCGTTGCCCGCGCCCGAGATCGACACGCTCGGGGTGAGCGCGATCAGCTCGTTGAAATCGGCTGTGGCGGTGGTGTTGGCGATGTAATCGCGGCTGACTGCGGCTTGCGGCTGCGTGGTCGTCAGCGAGACGGTGATCGGCGCGCTCTGCGCGGTCTTCGACCCGGTGACGATGATGTCGGCCGAGGTCAGCGACTGCTTGTCGTTCGCTTGCCCCGCGCTGTTCGCGCTGGTCGAGGTCTGCTCGCTACCCGGCGTCGCTTGCGCGGCAGGCGCAGGCGCGACGACGGGTGCGGTCGTATCGTTCGCCATCGCGGTGCCGGGCAAAGTTACGGACAAGGCCACCCCGGCGAGCAGGGTCTGTCGGAAAGTCGCGCGCATCGAAAATTCCCCAATAAGATCGGCCAGACGCTGCAGGCGATTGTTGCGCTTCTTCCGGGCCGCCATCGCGTGGCGAACCCCGGTTGCTTCCCCGCTGGCTGACCCCGCCTCTAGGCCGACGCGGTTACGGTCGTGTGGCGGTTCGATGGCCCGCCCAAGTCGCTATGCTAAATTCGAGTTAATGCAGCGCCGCTCACGCCGCGGCGAGCGTGGCGACGCAGCCGGGCGCGCCATCGCCGATCCGCAGTTCGAGCCGATGGACCTGCGCGATCGCCGAAACCAGCGCGAGGCCGAGGCCGTTCCCCGGCTGGCTGCGGCTCGCCTCGACGCGGTGGAAGCGCGCGCAGACCTTGTCGCGCTCGCCCGGCGGGATGCCGGGGCCGTTGTCGGCGACGGTCAGCACCGGCCCTGCCGCGAGCCCGATGACGATCTCGCCGCCCGTCGGCGTATACTTTATCGCATTGTCGACCAGATTGCCGACCGCCTCGAACAGCAGATCGGCATCGCCCTCGAACGCGACCGTGGCGGGCATCTCACGGCGGATGCGGACTCCGCGCTCGATCGCGGCGACTTCGTGGAAGTCGGTTGCATCGGTCACCACTTGCGCGAGATCGAGCATGCGGAAGCCCTCGCGGCGCGCGCCCTCGTTCATTTCCGAGATGCGCAGCAACGCGTTGAACATCGCGATCATCCCGGTCACTTCCTCGACCGCGTCGCCGATCGCCGCGGCCATGACCACGGGGCTGGCGTTGCCGGCATCGGCTTGGCGCAACCGCGCGAGCAGCCGCGTCAGCGGTGTGCGCATGTCGTGCGCGATATTGTCGCCCGCCGCCTTCACTTCGAGCATCAGCCGCTGGACCTCGTCGAGCATGCGATTGACCTCGCACGCGAGCGCGTCGAGTTCGTCGCGGCGTTTCGAGGGCGCGAGGCGCGCATCGAGCCGCCCCGCCATGATCGCGTGCAGCGACTGTGTCAGCTGGCGGATCCGCCGTTCCTGCGAGACGGCGAGCAGCACCGAGCCCGACAGCCCGAGCACGAGCAATGTGAGGCCGCCCCACACGATCGCCGACACCATTTCTGCGGCGAAGGCGCGCGATTCCTGCAGGTCCTGCGCGACGAGGAAGCGATCGCCGGTGGCCAGCCGGAGCGTCATCGCGCGAAGATCGACTTCGCCGCGCGGCGTCACGCTGGTCAGGTCGAACGGCAGCTCGTCGGGATGCCCGACGGGGAGCGCGCGCGGCGCGCCGGCGAGCCAGCGTCCGCTCGGATCGAACAGGCCGAAGGGGCGCAGATGATGAACGTCCGAGCGGTTATGCCGCGCGACGCGTTCGGTCGCCCCGGCGCGATCGGTCTGCGTCTTCATCCGCACGATTTCGCGCGCGAGCCATTCGTCGGTCTGCGCATTGAAATGCGCGATCGCGCGATCATGCACGAAACCGAGCAGGCTGGTCGCCGCCGCACCGAACAGCAGCAGGAAGAGGATCGCGACGCGGACGCTCGAACTGCGGCGCCAGCGTTCAAGCGCTGCGAAAGACATAGCCGGTCCCCCTCACGGTCTCGATCAGCGGCGGCAGGTCGCCGCGCTCGATCTTGCGCCGCAGCCGCGTGACATGGACGTCGATGACGTTGGTGCGCTGATCGTAGCGATAGCCCCACACGTCCTCGAAGATCATCGCGCGGCTGACGGGCCGATCGTGGTGCCGCACGAGATAGGCGAGCAATTGCAGCTCGCGCGCCTGCAGTTCGATCTTCTGGCCGTCGACCCACGCCTCGCGCGCGATCAGGTCGATCCGCACGCGCCCCTGCTCGAGGCTGATCGACGAGGTCTCCGCCACGCGCCGGCGGATCAGCGCCATCACGCGCGCGGCGAGCTCGAGCGGCTCGAACGGCTTGGCGAGATAATCGTCGCCCCCGGCGCGCAAGCCCCGTACGCGCTCTTCCAAGGCCGAAAGTGCGCTGAGGATCAGCACCGGGGTGCGAATGCCGGCCTTGCGCAACATGTCGAGCACGCCGACTCCGTCGATCCCGCCAGGCAGCATCCGGTCGAGCACGATCGCGTCGAAATCCTGGTCCTTCGCCTGAAGGAACGCCGCGGCGCCGTCTTGCACCGTCGTCACGCGCAAGCCCTCCTCGGCGAGGATCGCGCAGATCGCGTCCGCCGATTTGGGATCGTCCTCGACCACCAGGACCGTCGCCACCGTTGTTACCTTGGACAGAGGAAAGCACCGCCATCCGCCGCAAGTGTGAAACCTTCGTGACGGTCGGTCCGCCCGACCCGCGGGTGACGCGCAGGGATCGCTTCGCCGCGTCAGGCGTCTTGACCAGACCGAGCGCGGAGCGCGTGACACGCGCGCGCCGATCCCGCCGACCCCGATCAAGGAATTGCGCATGGCCTCCGATACCCCCGTCTGGTTCGTCACCGGCTGCTCGACCGGCTTCGGGCGTGAGCTCGCGCAACAAGTGCTCGCGCGGGGCTGGCGGCTCGTCGCGACCGCGCGCGACGCCGCGCGCGTGGCCGATCTGGCGGAGGGTGCCGAGGACCGCGTGCTCGCGCTGGCGCTCGACATGGCCGATGCCGGGCAGATCGCGGCGGCGGTCACGGCCTCTACCGAGCGCTTCGGTGCGATCGACGTTCTCGTGAACAATGCCGGCTATGGCTATCAGGCGTCGATCGAGGAAGGCGAGGATGCCGAGATCCGCGCGCAGTTCGAGGCCAACGTCTTCGGCCTGTTCGCGCTGACCCGCGCCGTCCTTCCTGGAATGCGCGAGCGGAAGTCTGGCCATTTCATCAATCTGAGCTCGGTCGCCGGGTTCGCTGGCTTCCCGGGCTCGGGCTATTACGCCGCGAGCAAGCACGCGGTCGAAGGCTTCTCCGACGCTTTGCGCGCCGAGGGCGCGCCGATCGGCATCAAGGTGACGTGCGTCGAGCCCGGGCCGTTCCGCACCGACTGGGCCGGGCGCTCGCTCAAGCAGACGCCGGTGGCGATCGAGGCCTATGCCGAAACTGCGGGCAAGCGGCTGGCGGGGACGTCCGAGGGCAGCGGCAGCCAGGCCGGCGATCCAGCACGGGCCGCGACCGCGATGATCGCGCTCACCGAACAGGCCGATCCGCCGCGCCATCTCGTGCTCGGCAAATGGGGCTATGACGCGGTGACCAAGAAGCTGCGCGAAACGCTCGCCGAAATCGAGGCGGGGGAAGCGACGAGCATCGGGACCGATTTTCCGAGCTGATCGCCCCGACTTTGGGCGCTCCGTAAAAAACCGCTTGCGGTTGACGCAGCGTCAAGCGGCATAGCGTCGGCATGCCCGATCTACCGCCCTCGCTCGACATCAGCGATGTCGCCCGCCGCACCGGCCTGACGACGCGCGCGCTGCGCTTCTACGAAGCGCGCGGGCTGGTACGGCCGCTGCGCTCGGCGTCGGGGCGGCGCTTCTACGGCGCGGCCGAGCTCGAGCGCGTTCATCAGATCGTGACGCTCAAGCGCGCCGGGCTTACGCTCGCGCAAATCGAGCGCTTCACCCGCGACGGGCCCGTTTCGCTCGCGCGGATCGTCGCGGCGCAACTCGCCGCGCTCTCGGCGCAAGCCGACGACATTGCCGCGGCGCGCGCGCTGCTGCTCACCGTCCAGTCCCGCATCGAGCGTAGCGAGCCCATCGATGTCGCGACCTTCTGCTCGCTGATCCAGAATGGAGACCGAGTGATGACGCACGATCAATGGGATTTGGTGACCGACCGCTTCTTCACGCCCGAGGAGAAAGCCGCGTTTGCCGAGACGGCGCGCGCGATGCCGCGCGAATACGATCCTACCGCCTATGCCGCGCAATGGGCCGATCTCGGCGGGCGGATCAAGGCGGCGCTGCCGCTCGCGCCCGAGAGCGATGCGGCGCAGCGCTTTCTCGACGAGTGGCAGGCGTTGCTCGCGCCGTTCGAAGCGGTCGCGACGCCCGCGATGCGGTCGAGGGTAAATGCGATGTACCAGCGGATGGACGAATGGCAGCACGAGGCCGATCCCGGCTTCGACGCCGTCGTGTTCGGTTTCATCCAGCAGGCGATGGTCGCGCGCAAGGCGCAGGCCGTCTGAGTCCCAAACGCCACTCCTGACCGTCACCCCGGCCTCGTGCCGGGGTCCACCCGGCCGCGCGGCCGGCCCGGGGAGGGGCCCCCGCCCCGGGGGCCCCCGGCCCACCCCCGGGGGGGGCGGTGGGGGGGGGGGGG